>JALGUI010000236.1 GCA_029820915.1 Candidatus Zipacnadia bacterium
GCGGGCGAGCGGTTGGCGCTCGGGCCCCAGTGGCGGATGAAGCCGAAGACCGAGTCGAAGGCCATCCCCGCCGGCTCAAAGCGCTCCGCGATCTGCGGGATGGCCTCCCGCATGTACTCGCCGTAGCTGTCCGCCCACGGGTAGACCTGCCGGCATGGGACGAACTGGTAGTAGCCCATGTACTCAATCGGCTCATTCCGGAAGTAAGAGTCGGACCAGTGCTGCTCGACCAGCCCCTTCTCGACGTACTTGAGGTGCATGTAGTACGCAACCGCCACGTCGGCGAGCTGTGCGTTGTCGTGCACCCAGGCACGGATGCGCCGGCGCGTCTCCGGCAGGCCCTCGGCGCTCAGCGACTTCTGCACCTCGCCGCGGCTGCGCGTCCACTCGCCGATCGACAGCTCGCTCACCGCCCACTCGCCGGGCCGCGGCGCGGGCGCGTAGCCCCACTCCCAGTACCCGTGCATGCGGCGGATCAGGTCTGACGCGAACTCCTCGCTGGTCGGATCGCTCCACGAGCGGTAGAGCCCGCCCGCGGAGGCCATGTGAAAGCGCGGGTCGATGTCGCGCGCCCGCTGGTAGACTTCGGGGAACATACCCCAGTAGGCCTCGAAGGCCCCTCGCCAGCCGAGCCGTCCGTCGAAGGGGAAGGCCAGCAGCTCGAAGCGGTCGGTCTCGCCGGGGGAGATCGCCAAGCGCCTGCCGATGGTCAGCTCGTGCCCGCCGCCGGTGGGCCGGACCCCGGTGTGCAGCTCCGTGTACAGATCAAGCGGATGGAACGCGAGCGCGATGCCCAGCTCGTCGTCCCACGCGCAGGTCAGCGGCAGCACCGCCGACGTGCCGTGGTAGCCGACGGGCATTGAGCCGATCTCATGCGGCGTGAGATTGAAGCCGTCGAACCACCGGAAGTCGGCCTCGAAGGGCAGCTCGAAGGGCACGCTCAGGTCGATCCAGCGCTCGCGGTCGCCGGTGTTGGTGACCTCGACGGTGGCGGAAAGCAGGTCTCCCTCCGCGTCGTTGGCCTGCACCTCGACGCGCAGCCCCTCGGGCGTGCCGGGGCGCGCGCCGTCACCCGGGATGGCGGCCGTGATCGGGTCGGTGCTGCCCCCGGGGGCATTGATCCAGGCCCTGCACGCCGCGCCACCCTCGGCGCGGGCCAGTGCGTGGTCGTAGCTGAACCAGACGACGGGGCCGTCGATGGCGGTGCGGAGCATGCGCCCCGTCCCCGCCGTGCCGTCGGCCATCCACTCGTAGCGCCGATCGCTGTCAGGCCCGACCTGCAGCATGATCTCGGCGCCGCGCGCGTCCGGGCGGCCGGTGGCCTCATTCGCGTCGGCGTCGATGTAGACGCCGATCATCTGCCCGTCGGCCAGGGGCTCGGCCAGCTCGACGCGCCACAGGTAGCGGTCGCCACTGAGCCAGGCGATCTGCACCGAGCGCACCGCGCCCTCGTCGGACGCGTAGACCTCCCCCAGCCCCTCCAACGCGCCTTCGGGCAGGTACATATCCCGCAACGCCTCGGGGAGGTCCGCCGCATCGGCGTAGGGGGGCGGGGTGTGATCCGTGATCTCGGGCCGCAGATCGGCGGCCCAGCATGCGGTGCACAGGACCAACAGCGCCGGGAGCGCCGTCAGCGTCCTCCGTTGCCATCGCGTCATCGTCCCGCCTGCCTCTCGGACTGACCAGCGCCGCCCAGCGACGGCGGCGCGCTGAGCGCAGTCACGCGTGGCTCTATCCTTCACCTGCCGCCCACCCACGACCTTCCTCCCGGCGGCGCCGATCAGGCCTTCGTGGATCGGCCCCCCGCCGCCTCGTCCACCCACCAGGTGAGCGTGCCCGCGAGCGGCCGGACCAGCGACGCAGGGCAGGTCGGCGCGGGACCATCGGGGCTAAGCGCGCACGCCAGCGCCGCGCGCTTGGAGGCGCCCGCGACGAGGAAGTGGATCGCCTCCGCGGCGCACAGGACGGGCGGCGTCAGCGTCAACCGCCGCCTCGGCTCGGCCGGCGCCTCGGCCGGCACCACCCACCGCGCCGTCTCCTCGAGCGCGGGCGAGCCCGGGAACAGCGACGCCGTGTGCCCGTCATCGCCCATGCCCAGCAGGATCACGTCGAAGGCGGGCGTGTCGCCGAAGACGCTCCGCAGCTCCTCCTCGTACGCCCGCGCGGCCTCATCGGGATCGCTCGCGCCCGTCGGCATCGGATGGACGTTGTCGGGGGGAATCGCGATGTGCTCGAGCAGCGTCTCGCGGGCCATGCGGTAGTTGCTGTCGGGCGCGTCGCGAGGCACGTAGCGCTCATCGCCCCAGAAGACGTGGACGCGCTCCCAGGGCAGGTCACTGTGGCTCTCCGCCAGGCGGCGGTGCAAGCCCCGCGGTGTGCCGCCGCCCGACAGCGCGATGGTCGCGCGGCCCGCCTCGGCGGCACGGCGCAATGCCGCCGCGATCTCGGCCGCGGCGGCCGCGCTCAGCTCCTCCGGTGACGCGAAGACGCGCACGTCGCCCTCGCTCATATCGGGCACGCCTCGCCGCGCGGCACCAGCAGCCGCTCGGCCTCCCGCGGGCCCATGGTGCCCGCCGCGTACGGGTACGGCGGCGGTCGGCTTTCGAGCAGGGGCGCGTACAGCCGCCACGACTGCTCGACCTCGTCGGCGCGCACGAAGAGCGTCTGATCGCCCTGCGCGACGTCCACGAGCAGCGTCTCATACGCGTCCGGGAGGTCGGGGAAGGCGTCCTCGTACCGGAACCGCAGGCTCTGGGTCTGCAGCCGCAGCGGGTCGCCGGGCTGCTTGACCTCGAAGCACAGATCGAAGCCCTCGTCCGGCTGCAGCGTGATGACCAGCGAGTTCGCGCGCACCGTCGCCTGCGAGTGCGTCTGGAAGATCGCGAGCGCGGGGCAGCGGAAGTTGATGGTGATCTTCGTCAGCTTCTCCGGCAGCCGCTTGCCCGTGCGCATCACGAAGGGCACGCCCTGCCAGCGCCAGTTCGAGATGTAGGCGCGCATCGCCACGTACGTCTCCGTCGCCGAGTCCTCCGCCACGCCCTCCTCGTCGAGGAAGCCCGGCACCGGCTCTCCGCCGATCTCGCCCGCCGCGTACCGGCCGAACACCACCTGGCTTGGGTCGATGGCGGACAGCGAGCGAAGCACCTTGATCTTCTCGTCGCGGATGGCGTCTGCCTCGAATTCGACCGGGATCTCCATGGCGGTCAGCGTCAGGAGTTGCGTCATGTGGTTCTGCACCACGTCCCGCAGCGCGCCGACGCCGTCGTAGAACTCCCCGCGGCTGCCCACCCCCACGTCCTCGGCCACCAGGATCTCCACCGAGCCGACGCGGTCGCGGTTCCACACCGACTCGAAGAGCATGTTCGCGAACCGGAAGGCCAGCAGGTTCTGCACGGTCTCCTTACCGAGGTAGTGGTCGATCCGGTAGATCTGGTCCTCGCGGAAATGCCTGTGGATGCGGCGGTTGAGGTCGCGGGCCGACTCGAGGTCATAGCCGAAGGGCTTCTCGATCACCACGCGCGTCCACCCGGGGCCCTCGCCAAGGCCCACCTCGCCCAGGCGCTCGACGGTCTCGATGAAGGCACCCGGCGGCGTGGCCATGTAGAAGATGCGGTTGCCCGGCAGGTCGTGCTCGCGCTCGAGTTCCTCGATGCGCGCCCTGAGGCCCTCGAAGTCCTGCCGGTCCTGGTCGCCGATCGCCTGGTAGTGCAGGCAGCGATCACACCAGCCGCTGCCGTTGGCGTCCGCCGGCAGGCCGGACTCGTCGAGCGCCTCCCGCGCCCACTCGCGGTAGCTCTCGTCATCGAAGCTCGCGCGGCGGCCGGAGGCCAGGATGACGACCCTGTCGCGCAGCGGGCCCCGCTCGGTCAGGAGCCGCATGGCCGGCAGCAGCTTGCGGCGCATGAGGTCCCCGGTTCCCCCGATGACCACCATCAGGTGGCGCTCGACACTGTGCTCAGTCATCTCCATCGCCCTTCGCCTGCTTCACCGCGTGGCCGCCGAACTGGTTGCGCATCACCGCCAGCAGCCGGTCGGCGTAGCGCTCCTCGTCGCGCGAAGCCAGCCGCTGCAGCAGCGAGAGCGTGATGACCGGCGCGGTCTGGTTCAGCTCGATGGCCTCGGCAACGGTCCAGCGCCCCTCGCCCGAATCCTGCACGAACGGCGCGATGTCCTCCAGCTCCTGGTCATCCTCCAGCGCGTCGGCGATCAGGTCGAGCAGCCACGAGCGGATTACGCTGCCGACGCGCCAGACCTCGGCGATCTGGTGCAGGTCGAGGCCGAACTCCTGCTTGCGCCGCATGATCGCGAAGCCCTCGGCGTAGGCCTGCATGATGCCGTACTCGATGCCGTTGTGCACCATCTTGACGAAGTGCCCCGAGCCGCTCGGGCCCACGTGCCCCCAGCCCTGGTCCGGGTCGGGCGCGAGGCACTCGAAGATGGGCCGCATGTGCTCGACGACCTCGGGGCTGCCGCCGACCATCATCGAGTAGCCCTCGGCCAGGCCCCAGACGCCGCCCGAGGTGCCGACGTCCACCATCTGGAGGCCCCGCTCGGCCAGCTCCCCGGCGCGCCGCACGGTGTCGGTGTAGCGCGAGTTGCCGCCATCCACGATGATGTCGCCGTCGTCGAGCAGCGGCGCCAGCCGGTCGATCATCCTGTCCACCGGGTCGCCGGCCGG
>JALGUI010000237.1 GCA_029820915.1 Candidatus Zipacnadia bacterium
GAAGGGCATCTACACGTATCGGATGTGGGCGGTGCACGATCTCGAGGGCATCTGGGACCCGAGCTTCTGGGCCATCGAGTTCGGCCCGCCCGCGCACGAGTGCAAGGACTCCGATAAGTCCTACCGCCTCCAGATCAGCGGCGTGGACTTGGTGAATTGGGGCTTTGAGCCGCGTAACCTGCGGCTATACGGCGATCTGCTCTACACACTCAGCCGGGACGCGTCGGAGGTCTCGCTGGTGGTCTACGACCCCGACCTGGCGATCGCGTACGGCCCCGCGGCTCTGCCCATGTCCGCGGGACAGCAGACGTATCACTTCGACTTCACCGTGCCCGGCGACCCCATGAACAGGTTCCACTTCGTGCTGCGCGCCACAGAGACCGAGCAGGACGCCGCACTCAATCGTGACGGGCAGGCCAAGGTGGCACTCCAGGCGGGAGGCTACCGGGATCTGGCAGTGGACTCGTACAACTTCAGGGGCGCGGCGATACTTGGCTCGGGCGGCGCGATCGACTGGGCGTGTGAGCAGCAACAGCACACTCCTGAGCCCCCCTTCTACCCCGCGCCCGTCTACACGGCGACGGCCAATAAGTCCCTTGAGGACCTGAAGACAACGTATAACTGGCTCTCAGACACGACGCTGGGTGGCGGACCGAATCCGTACGCCGCCGCGGTCGTATTCTACATCGGTCACGGTGAGCCCGGCGTCCTGCTTATCGGCGATCGTTGGCCCAACGACATCGACGAGATCTGGACTGGACCGGGCGCGGACGACACGCTGCACGACTGCTACTACATGGACAACTGGGGAGCTCAGGCTCACCGGCGAGCTCTGGTGGCGGTCATCGTGGCGTGTCAGTCGGCGGATGACCGGCCGGACATCCCACCGAAGGGCCCCAGAGACAGCCTGATGGACGCGTTCAGGGATCAGGGGGCGGGCTGCGCCATCGGCTTCCATGGCGATCTGCCTGCCGGTGTCGGCCACGCCTTCGCGAACTACTTCTGGCTCATGGTCTGTAAGCAGTGTGAAGTGCGGTTTGAGGGCGGGGAGGAAATCCATCTGCCGCGCGATACGGACGTTCTCACCGCGTTCAATGACGCCGCTGATCTTAGTGGCATGCCCCATAACTGGGACTACCGTGGCCTTGCGGCCGGGGTCCATGTGCGCCCAGCCCACTACCAGGGAGGAGGGCCGTGATCATGCTCGCGGTCACGCTGCGATGCAGGCCAGGTCACAGGCTCGTGGTCGCCCTCCTGGCCGTGGTTCTGGCGGTCCCTTCAGTTCAGCCTCAGGGCGGGGCCAATGTGGACCGGGGCGGAATCTCGCAGGCGGTCGCTGAGGCGCTGGGTGTGCCCGGAACGTGGGTCACCCTATCCTCCGTGGAAGCTATCGAGAGCGAGCTCCAGGGCCGCGCGGTCGGATACCTGTGCCTGTGCACGGTCAGTGGCACTAGAGGCAACCTTCTGGCCCAGCTCCGGGTGTGGGTGGCAGCCGATACGTACCGTGTCGGCTCCATCACCTGCGTCGAACTGACTCCCGACGAATTGGCCCAGGTTGCCCGAGAGTTCGTGAGCGCCAGTTTCGAGGGCTGGTCTGACCAGATGGTGCTGAAGTTCCAGGCGAGCTCTCCGATGGGGTTCGAGCAGCCACTCAACGTGACACCAAGCAGGGCGACCAGCTTCTACTGGGCGGAGAAGCGAGGCGAGGCATGGACGGGCACGTGGGTCTCTGCCACGTTCAGCCACACGATGCCCGCGTGGCCAGAGAGGTACCATGGCTACGTGGCGCAGCCGCGCTCGATCGAGGACGTGGAGATACCCAAAGAGCGGGCAATCGAGATTGCCTTAGCCGAGGCGGGCCGGCCTGGGCTGGAGGACCCCGAGGTGAAGCAGGCGGACCTGTATCTCGACCACCACATCCGGCACTTTCCGCACTGGATGATCGAGGTGGCCGAGCCGCAGCCGCGCGGCATGGCTACCCACCCACTGCAGATCACCGTCATGGTGGACGCCGTCTCCGGGGAAGTCCTGGACCTGGCGGCGACCATGCCCGGTCGTGAATGACCGGGCCCCGAGCAGGTCGCCCTCGACTTCTGCAACAACTTCTGGTGGATGGCCTGCGCACAGTGCGACCGGTACGGGAACCCCCGGAACACCACCATCGAGCAGGCATTCAACGATGCAGCGGCTCTGAGTGGCTCAGCAGGTTGGCGCGGCGTCGGGGCTGGGGCTGACGAGCGTCTCCGGCCTGCTCACTATAGGGAGAACCCATGATGAGACTCGCTGCAGGTGCAACTGTGGTCGTTCTCTGCTGGGCGGCGATTCCGTGTGTTGCCCAGGGTGTGCACGAGCCGGACCGTGCCCGCGTCGTGAACGCTGTAGCCGACTTCCTCGGCGTGCCGCGCGAGTGGGTGAGCATCGCGTCGTTGTCCGGGGGCACGGCAGCGCCCGGTGCCCCGATACGTTGGCGGATGGCCGTCTGGGGAGGGGAATTCGTTGTGACGAACGGCCAGGGACACCTTGTGGGCAGGCTCCATGCTGCTGTCGACATCGAGACATACCATGTGGCCTGCGCCAACTGGAACCGGCTGACAGCGGAAGAGCGGCAGTCGACGGCTCGCAGCTTCGTCAGTGCGCAGTTCCCAGGATGGTCCGACGACATGGTGCTGGTCACCGAGGGCGGGTCCCCGGGGTCATTCGGCCAAGCGATGGCATTCTTCCCTGAGAGCGTGAGCTGCTTCCGTTGGGCCGAGAAACGGGACAATGCCTGGACGGGGACCTACGTGCAGGTGACAGTCCTCGACAGCCTGCCGCGGATGCCCGTCCAGTACGGGGGCTATGTCGCTCAGCCCCGTTCGCTCGCGGATGTCAGGGTGCCTGAGGAGCGGGCGATCGAAGTCGCCCTTGAGGAGGCGCGCCGGCGTGGGCTGGAGGACCCCGAGGTGAAGCAGGCGGACCTTTACCTCGACCACCACATCCGTCACTTCCCGCACTGGATGATCGAGGTGACCGAGCCGCAGCCACGCGGCCAGGCGACCCATCCGCTGCACGCGAGTGTCATGGTGGACGCTGTCTCCGGGGAAGTCCTGGACTTGGCGGCGACCATGCCCAGTCGTGAATGACCGGGGGCTGGCTGCGCCATCGGTTTCCGCGGCGATCTGCCAGCCGCGGTCGGCTCGCCACGTCACGGCGAAGTGATCGCCGCGCGCGCTCAGCGCGTCCGCGGTTCGCTCAGTCACCAGGGGCTGCTGGCCCGCCGCCGTTCCGGCCGCCAGCGCCACCGCCATCAGCGTTGCGACGATGCCTCTCATGGTGCCTCCCAGGCTCTCCGGCGGCGCCGGTGATGAGCGGGCCTATGATCGCGCCGACTCGGCGACGATGCGGCCGCGGTCGAGGTGCACGGTGCGGTCGGCGAAGCGTTCGGTGAGGGCGTCGTGGCTGACCACGAGGATGGTGCCGCCCTCGCGGTGGAAGTCGGCGAGGTATCCCATCACGGCCGCGGCGTTCTCGGGGTCGAGGTTGCCGGTGGGCTCGTCGGCGAAGATGATCTCGGGCCGCTTGACGAGCGCGCGCGCGAGTGCGACGCGCTGGCGCTCGCCCGTGCTCAGCTCCGGCGGCCGATGGCGCAGCCGCTCACCCATCTGGAGTCGCTCGAGCACGGCGGCGGCCTCGTCCCGGTCGGGCTTCATGCCGGCCAGCACCGGCACGAGGACGTTGTCGAGCGCGCTGAGGTAGGGGATGAGGTGGAAGAGCTGGAAGACGAAGCCGATGCGCTCGGCGCGCAGCCGCGCGCGCTCGGCCGGGGAGAGCGAGTAGAGGTGGCGGCCATCGATGGCGACCGTCCCGGCGGTAGGCCGGATCATGCCGCCGATGGTCAGCAGCAACGTGCTCTTCCCGCAGCCGCTGGGCCCGCGCACGACGACGAACTCGCCCCGCGCCACCCGGAGGTCGATGCCATCGAGCGCGCGCACCTCGCCATCCGCGCCATGATAGACCTTGCTGACCGCGTCGAGGGAGATCATCGCTATTCCTCCGCCAGGACGTCCGCGGGGTCCTGCCCGACCGCCAGCATCGCCGGGACCCAGCTCGCGACCAGGCACAGCAGCGCCGAGCCCAGCAGCGACCAGCCAAGCAGCGGGTAGAGCGGGGCGATCTTCCTGGCGGTGAGCGGGAAGATGTCGGTGCCGAAGTGGATCGCCAGCGCCGTGCCCGCGGCCCAGCCAAGCAGGGCACCAATGAGGCCGATGATGCCCATCTTCCCCAGGAACAGGGCGGCGATGGGCCCGGACTTCACGCCCAGCGCGCGCAGCACGCCGATCTCGGCCCGGCGCTCATTGACGTTGCGCATGGCGCTCAGGCCCACCCAGATGGTCGCTACCAGCACGATCGCCGGGATGAGCAGCGCGGCGAAGCGCTCGACCATCTTCCGCGTCTCGGCGCGCGCCACGGCGATTGATCGGAACTCGGTCACCTCGACACCGGGCAGCACGGACCGGATGTCGGCGCGGATGCCTGACAACGACTGCTTCTCGTCGCACAGGCACTGGAGCGCCTCGATCTCGTTGACGCGCCCCGGGCGGCCCAGCATCTCCTGCACGTCGTGGAGGTGCCCGTAGATGCGGATGTCATCGACGCTGCCCTGCTCGT
>JALGUI010000238.1 GCA_029820915.1 Candidatus Zipacnadia bacterium
GTGGCCGGTCATGACGGTGACGATGACGTCGTCAGGCAGCTCGAGATAGCGCGGGTCGAAGCGCCCCACCAGGCAGGTCGGGTACTCGACCATGAAGTTGACCTCTTCGAGCAGCTCCGGGTCCAGCCGCACGCGTCCGCCCGCCTCCTCGGCGGCCGCGCGCGCCCCCTCGGCGATCAGTTCCTGGCGGCGCGCGTGATCGGCGATGACGTGCCCGGCCTCGAGTGCCTCAAGGTACTCCGACGGGTCCGACAGCGCGATCGGCCCGTCGCTCAGGAAGCGGTGGCCCCAGGTCACGTGGTCGGACTCCAGGCCCGCAATCTCCACCGGCACCACGTCGGGGCCGAGCAGGGCCACGATCCAGCGGATCGGGCGGGCGAAGCGGAAGTCGCCGTCGCCCCACCGCATGGTCTTCGGGAAGGTCAACGATGACGCGGCCTCGCGGAGGATGTCGGGAAGGACCTCGGCCGCCTCGCGCCCCGGCTCCGTGACTCTCGCGAAGACGTAGCGGCCCTTGTCGGTGTCCCGGACCTGCAGGTCATCGACCGACAGCCCCCTGCCGGCCGCGAAGCCCCGTGCGGCCTTCGTCGGCGCGCCATCATCGTCGAAGGCGGCCGCGGCGGGCGGCCCCTTGACCTCCTGCTCCAGGTCGGGCTGCCGCGCCGCGACGTCCTCGACGAGGATCGCGAGTCGCCGCGGGGTGCCCCAGGTGCGCGCCGCTCGGTGCGCCAGTCGCGCCTCAGCCAGCCCCCTGAGCATGAGGCCCTTGAGCTGTGACAGCGCCGGCAGTACGGCCGGGGCCGGGATCTCCTCCACGCCTATTTCGAACAGCAGGTCCGCCGTCTGATCTGCCATCGGTCCGCCTCGCCTCTTGTGCCCGGCTCGTCCGCGTCTAGCTCGCGGCCACGGTGGGCTGGTCCTTGCGCAGCGGGAAGCCCAACTCCTCGCGCCGCGCGACGTACGCTCGGGCGACGCCCCCCGCGAGTCTGCGCACCCGCTCGATGACCCCGGTGCGCTCCGATACGCTGATGGCGCCGCGCGCGTCCAGCAGGTTGAACAGGTGCGAGCATTTCAGCACGTAGTCGTACGCCGGCAGCGGGAAGCCGGTCTCGATGACGCGCCCGGCCTCCGCCTCGCACATGTCGAACATCGCCGACAGCATGTCCACGTCGGCGAGTTCGAGATTGTAGTGGGAGTACTCCCGCTCCTCCTCGTAGCGCATCTCGCCGTAGCCGACGCTGTCCGACCACATCAGGTCGCGGTAGTCCTCGACGCCCTGCAGGTACATCGCGAGGCGCTCGGGGCCGTAGGTCAGCTCCACGGCGACGGGTCGGCACTGCAGCCCGCCAACCTGCTGGAAGTACGTGTACTGGCAGATCTCCATGCCGTCCAGCCACATCTCCCAGCCGACTCCCGACGCCCCGAGCGTCGGCGACTCCCAGTCGTCCTCGACGAAGCGAACGTCGTGCTCGATCAGGTCGATGCCCAGCGCCTCGATGCTCTGGATCGCCAGGTCCTGGAACCGCCGCGGCGAGGGCTTCATGATGACCTGGTACTGGAAGTAGCGCTGCAGGCGGTAGGGGTTCTCACCGTAGCGGCTGTCGGCCGGCCGCCGGCACGGCTGCACATAGGCCACGTTCCAGGGCTCGGGGCCGAGCGAGCGCAGGAAGGTGTCGGGCGACATCGTCCCGGCGCCGACCTCGACCTCGTACGCCTCTGCGAGCAGGCAGCCCTGCTCGGCCCAGAAGCGGTCGAGGGTCGCGAACATGTCCTGCAGGGCCATCGGTGCACCAACTCCCGGAGTTCCCTCGCTGCGCTCGGGACCTCTCGCGGCTGCGTTCCGTGGGCTGTCGGCGCGACTGCGCTTCGCAGGCTCTGCGCGCGACCGCGGATACACGCGAAGGGGCGGGTCGGTGAGGACCCGCCCCTGTGTCTGCGACACGGGTGCGCCGGCGGCGGCTGTCCCGATCAGGGCTCGGCCAGCCGCGCCGCCTGTTCAGGGGCCACCCTGGGGAGCTTGCGCCTGATGCGCGACAGCGCGTTGTCGATCGACTTGATCTTGCATCCCAGCGCGGTCGCCATCTCCTTGTACGACTTGCCGGTGCGGTACTCGGTCAGCACCTGCCACTCGAAGGGGGAGAGGTGTTCGCGCAGGGATTCCTTGAGCAGTCGCTCGCCTTCCAGTCCCAGCACTTCGGTCTCGGGGTCCATCTGCGGGACCGCGCTGAGCACTTCCGACAGCGAGCGTTCGTCATCCTCGTCGCCGCCGGGGGCCGCCTCGAGAGAGATCGACGAGTTGAGGGGGACCTGCTTCTGGCGTGTGGCGGCCTTCACGGCGGAGATCATCTGGCGCTGGATGCACACCTTGGCGAAGCACGCAAACGACGTGTGGCGGTCGGCTCGGAAATCGTTGATGGCCTCCCACAATCCCACCATGCCGATCTGCAGGAGGTCGTCGCGCTCCGCACCCATCAGGAAGTACGACTTGACCTTGGCCCTGACCAGGTTGCGGTACTTGTACAGCAGGTACTCGCATGCTTCCTTGTCGTCCCGCTCCTGAGACGAGCGTACCAGCTCCTCGTCAGTTAGCTCGCTCAGGGGGAAACTACGCCTTCGACAAATGCTGTCGTCCCGGAAGAACTCGGCTGGATTGACCATCCGCTCACCTCGGCCGGTGCGCATGAGGTTGAGGGCTCACTGTGCGATCCGTCTTCGCTTCGTCTGAGCGCCGGGCACCATGCCCATCACCCGGCGCGGCGGGCCGCAGATGCGCCGCGGACGCCACTTGCTGAGTTGTCGGCCAAGCCGTTGCCCACAACGGTCGGCCTACGACACACGCCCCGTCGCGATGCTCACCTCCCGGCGTCTCAGAGATCCCGGCGCTTTTTGCGGGGCGCCCGGCGTGACCATCTGGTGCGTCGCCGAGCCATCACTCCCCGCTGACGAGGCCCCGTGCCGACGCGCAAGCCTATCTCGCGCACCGGCGCCCTCGCCGATTCGCCCGATCATAGCAGTGCTGCGGAGGAGGCTGCGATTAGTGGTGCAGTGCGGAACGCCCGGGGCACTACTTGCCCTGTAATGTTCGTAAAAAATCCATGAACGCGTGGAGGCCGGCGAACTCGTGGAGCTGCCAGGCCAGCACCGAATCCTTCAGGATACTGGCGTTCGCACCGTAGCGGATGCCGAGCCACTCGAACATAGTGAAACTCAGCACCGCCGCGGAGAACAAGCCCAACACGGCGCCGACCGTCGCCTCCAGCGCGGTGATATGGACCTCGAGCCGTCTCGATACAAAGATGGAAAGGACCGCGGTCAGACCGAGAAACACACACGCCAGCAACAGGAACGCCGTCGATGGCTGGCCCACATGCGGGCTCAGCGGAACATACAGACTCCGAACCGCGAAGGCCACGCCAAGCAGGCACAGGAAATCGACGAGTGCCGGGATAATCCCGCGATACCCTTCGAGCGCCACCATCCCGACAAAGATCGCCAGGCACAGTACGTCGATGGGCGTCAGTATCAACGGGTTGTCCTCCGGTCGGCAGGAGTTCGGTCAATGAGTCCATTACTGCCGCCCACGGCCCCCGACCACCTGTCTGGCCGGATTATACACAAGAGCGGGGGCAGCGTCAAGGTCTGCCGCGTCACCGCCGCTCGCGGCGGTCAGGGATGGCAGGGCGCAAGCCGGTAGTGGAACTGCGGGGCGGTCAGGCCATCTCGAGCACCGGGCACCCGGGTCAACTCGCGCTCGATCGCGCCCTCCGCCTCCAGGCGATAGAGGGCCTCGTAGACCGGGTCGCACACCACTATCATTTCGTGGCGCTGTGACAGGGGCTTAACGATCTCGGCCAGTTCGCCGAAGGTACGGGGCTCGCCCTTCGCCAACTCGGCGAGGATCACGCTGCGGGTGTCCCCTCGACTGATGTCGTCGCTGATGGCATTCGGCCCGTCTCCCAGCGGCCTGAGTTGCAGGCCGCCCGCCCGGATCGTGACCACCGAAGATGGCTGGACCCATGTCCACGACCGCATCGCGGCCGCGAACGCCACCGGGCTGCTGGCGATGTACGCCCCCGATTCGTCGAGCCCAACGCACATCGGCAGGTTGTAGCGCGCGCCGAATATCGCGTCCATATGTGTCGGAAGCATGAATAGCCCGACGATCTCCGCCGGCAGCTCAAGGAACGCACTCTCGATCGCGCCGGAGGGGTCTCCGTTGTCACGGAGGCGATCCCCGATCGCGTGCGCCATCACGTCGCTCACGTGAACGGAGCGCCCGCCTGGAAGCGCCGGGTACCCGCCGATCTGCTCGTCGGCGACCGCGGTGAATATGTGGCCGCGCTCCTCCAAGTACCGGGCCGCCGCCGCGGTGTCGGTCCTCCCGTCGAAGCAACCCATCGAGCCGTTGGCGACGTAGGCCAGGGAATCATCGCAGCCGACAAACGGGTGCGACCAGCAGCAGTCGCCCCCCGAGTTGCTGCGGCTGTGGGCGATGCCGATGGCGCCGGGCAGGTCGAGGCCGCCGATCCCCGCGCGCAGACACGCGCTGTCGCCGACGACCTTCGCCCAGTGCAGCCCGGCGTCATCGATGGTCGCGATGCCGGTGTAGTAGCCGCCGGCCAG
>JALGUI010000239.1 GCA_029820915.1 Candidatus Zipacnadia bacterium
TCGTCGGACACGCCGGTGGGCGGGATGCGCTGCTCAGGGGTGACCAGGTCTTCCTGCGTGAAGGCCCGATCGTTGATCAGGATGTCGGGCTTGAGCCGGCGCGCCGTGGCGTTGGTCTCGCCCCCACCCAGCGCCTCGGGCTTGTTCATCCACCCGCCATCCCACCACAACACGAACGGCGCGGGCGCGTACTCGGTCACGATCTGCTCGACGTGCTCGCGCATGTACGCGATGTAATCCATCACATCGTGGCCTTCGGTCGGGCGGTCGTCCGCCTCCCACGGCAGGCGCGGCAGGTAGTCCTCGTGCCACCAGTCCATGATCGAGTAGTAGTAGCCGACCGGGATGCCCTTGCGCTCGAAGGCCGTCGTGATCTCAGCGATGGCATCGCGGCCGAACGGCGTGTTGGTGACCTTCCAGTCGGTGTTGTGGGCGTCGAACATGCAGAAGCCGTCGTGGTGCTTGGTGGTCACCACCATGTACTTCATGCCCGCGCGCTTCGCCAGGTCTGCCCACGCGCCGGGATCGAACTTGGCCGCCCTGAAGCGCGGCGGCAGCCTGTCGTACTCCTCCTGGGGTATCTGGCCCACGTTGCGGATCCACTCGCCCTTGCCCAGCAGCGCGTAGACGCCCCAGTGGATGAACATCCCGAACCGTGCCTGCTGGAACCACTCGAGTGTCTCTTCCCGCGTGCGCCTGGTCTTCTTCGCCTTCCGAGCCATGATGGTGCCTCCTGTGCTGAGTCGGTCCCCGGTGGCACCTTCCCCACGGGGCCGCCACCGCCCTTTCTGCGAACTGGCCCGTCGTGGTATACTTGCCGAGGAAGGAGCCGAGTCCTAGCGACGGGAACGGGAGTTCCATGGCGAGCGCCAGGGAGAAGCTTCTGGGGCAGTTCTTCACGCCGGAGCCGGTCGCCGCCAGTCTGGTCGGGTGGGCGGTGCACAACGGCGACATCGTGCTGGACCCTTCATGCGGCGATGGTGAGTTCCTCCGACAGCTCGACGGCGGCCTTGGCGTGGAACTGTGCCCTGAGAACGCCGCGGTCGCACGCGAGAGAGCTCCGGGCGCCG
The DNA here is from genome assembly GCA_029820915.1 of Candidatus Zipacnadia bacterium. Taxonomy (GTDB): domain Bacteria; phylum Armatimonadota; class Zipacnadia; order Zipacnadales; family UBA5352; genus JALGVA01. The sequence goes on from JALGUI010000239.1 coordinate 1,071, forward strand.
AGGTCGTGGTGGCGGACTTCTTCCAGTGGGCTGAAAGCCGAGGGTCCTCATTCGACGCGGCCGTGGGCAATCCCCCGTTCATCCGCTATCAGCAGTTCAACGGTGAGACACGCAAGCGAGCGCTACGACTGTCGAGGCGGATCGGGGCGGATTTCAGTCGTCTCACGTCTTCCTGGGCTCCCTTCATCGCGGTGTCTGCATCGCTGCTGAAGCCGGGGGGGCGCATGGCGTTCGTCGTGCCCGCCGAGATTGGCCACGCCACCTACGCCGCGCCACTGATCGAGGGACTGTGTGGTCACTTCGAGAGCGTGGCAATCATCGCCGTACGCGAGAAGCTCTTCCCCCACCTCTCGCAGGACGCATGGCTGCTGTTCGCCCACGGAAAGGGCGGGCACACAGAGAGCATCGGGTTCACCGCCGTCCCGCAGTTCCGGCCGGACCTGCGCCCGGAGCGCCCCGAGAGACAGGTCCCCGTCACCACCTGGCGCGCGCTGGGCGGCAGGCTGCGGAAGTTCCTCCTTCCAAGCAGAGCATTGCAGCTCTACGTCGATCTGAGCAGGCGCATCGGCTGCAGGACGCTGGGACAGGTGGCCGATGTGACCATCGGCTATGTGAGCGGGGCGAATGACTTCTTCCACTTCAGCGAACAGGCGGCGAGGCTGTTTGACATACCCGCTGAAGTGTTGCGCCCCACGGTTCGCCGGGGTGAGCAGCTCACTGCCGACTACGTTGACGACAACGCAGTGAGACGGTGGCTGGGCGCCAACGAAGACATCCTGGTGCTTGACCTGTCTGGCGTGAAAGCGCTGCCGCCGCCGGTGCGGGACTACCTGAATAGTACGGCCGGTCAGGAGGCCCGCACCCGCTATAAGTGCCGAGTGCGCGACCCGTGGTACGTGATACCGGGCGTCGAGCGCACGCCCTCCGCGTTCATCACCTGCATGAGCGGACGGCAGAGTCGACTGAGCATCAACCGAGCGGGTGCGGTCTGCAGCAATTCGGTGTTGGCCGTCACGCTCACGAAGCGCGTCAGCCAGTCTAACCTCCTGCGCGGCTGGCGTCACCCGCTGTCGAGGCTCAGTCAGGAGCTTGAGGGGCACCCTCTCGGCGGGGGAATGCTGAAACTCGAGCCAGGCGAGGCGCGACGGGTGCACATCCCGCTACCCCCGTTCCGCTCAAGCAAGCTGGAGAATGAGGCGATGGTGGAGGCGGTCGGGCTGATGCACACTTGGAGGCACTATGGACCGGATGCTAACCGCGGCTGAACTGACAACCATGGATGCGGCGCTGGCGCGCTTCTACTCGCTCGAGGACCTCCGTGCCCAGGGTCACATCAAGCCAATGCATCAGTACCTGGCGACCCGACTGGTGGTGGAGGGGGGCTTCCTCCCCGAAGAGGTGTCACCCAGTCCGCCGCTACGCTCGGCGAGGAGCGGCGCGAGGTACCTGTTGGAGATGGACGAAGATGTCGCCGACACGCGAGAGGAGACCGTGCTGGGCGGGTTGAAGACCAAGGACGTGGATGTCGTCGTCGCAAAGCACCGCGTCGGTCCGGTCGTGTGTGTCTCCGTGAAGGGAACCGGCGGGGCGTTCCGCAATCTCACGAACCGCATGGAGGAAGCCATCGGCGACTGCACCAACCTGCACATGACCTACCCGGCCCTCATCTACGGCTTCCTCCATCTGATCAAGTGCAACCGTGCGGGCGATGCAGACGTGAAGCCAAATGACGTCAGCCTCGACGCCGACGACCGCGCCATTGACGCCGTCGTGCGCTATCATGACGTCCTTGCGGGCCTGACGGGCCGTGAATTGGTCCGGAACGAGATCAGCAAGTACGAGGCCGTTGCCCTCCTGATGGTCGACCAGACCGACGACGGCATCGTTCCCTTTGAGCCGTTCCCGCGACCGAACAGCACCACCCGCTTCGACGGCTTCTTCCCGCGCATCTACCGTGTCTACGACCGGCGCTTCCCCTACGTGGCCGTGAGCATGAAAGGCGTGGAGCGGGTGACGTGGGACGCGAACTCCCCGGCATTCACCGAACTCTCCGCGGCCACCGGTCGCGACCTCGGTGACCTCTTCGACTACCGGCCCCGCCTCACCTGACCGCGGCTCACTCCCCCGGCGTGGCAGCCAGGATCTTGTCGAGCGCGTCGCGGCGGTAGTCGCGCCAGGTCTCCAGCCCGAACTCCGCCGCGATGTCCTCGATGGTCACCTCGTCCATCTCCGAGGCCAGCGTGAACTTCCCCTCCGGGTGCGTGATGTTGAGCGTCACGCCTGCCCCGTACTTCTCCCGGATCGCGTCCCACTGCTCGCGGTTCTTGTCCTGGTGGAAGCACTCGCGGTCGAGGTTCACGTCGGCGCTGGCGATCGGGTACTGATAGCCCGTCTTCACCATCGGCACGCCGGTCATGTCGATGATCGCGTTGATGTGCCCGCCCCACGACGACACCAGGTAGAAGCCGAATTCCTGCGCCCAGAACTCGAGCTGCCGCCCCGCGTCATACATCGACGGCCAGCACACCACCTGGGCGCCGTTCTCGAGCAGGCGCTGGCCTACCTCCGGGAAGTTCATGTCGAAGCAGATGGCCATGCCGACGCGGCCGAAGTCGGCCGCGAAGGCCGGGGCGTCCGAGCCCGGCGTGACGCCGGCCTCAAGCTCCCCGCGCGTGGGCCGCATCTTGTGGTAGACGCCGACGACCTCGCCCTGGCGATCCACCAACGCCGCCGAGTTGTAGAGCCGGCCGCCCGCCTCCTCGATGGTGGTGGCGATGGCGTAGCATCTGTTGCGGCGGCAGGCCTCGCCCACGGCGTCGGTAGTCGGGCCGGGGATCGGCTCGGCCCACTGCTCGGCCTCCTCGAAGGGGAAGTGGCGCTGGGCGAGTATCTCGGGCATGCAGACGAGGTCTGAGCCGTCCTGCGCGGCGCGGTCGATCATCTCGGCGGCCTGGCGGCGGTTGGAGGCGAGCTGCGCCTCGCCCTCGGCCTCCTTCTGCGGGCTCCAGGACACGGTGGTCAGCCGGGCGTAGCGGGCCATGATGATGCCTCCGGCAGCAGTGTCGTGATGGCGCAGACACCTTCGCCCTGCGCGACACGGAGGCCTTCAGGCGGGGGGGCTTGGGGAGTGGCGACGACCGTGACCGTCGTCGTGGCCGTAAGCCGTACGGAGGGGCGAACTTCCCGACGATGCTTCGCATCGGGCCCGCCCGGCCGTTGCCGTGCGCCGTCGCACTTCCGCCGCGCCCTCGCGTACCGTCGTCGTGGCCCTGGAGGGGCCGCCTGAGGGACGACCGCGGAGCGGTCGGACCGAAGCCGGCCCGCGCGGCGCGCTACCGCATCATCTCCCGCATCTTCGCGCTCTGATGGTCTGCGCCATCGGCGCTGCCGGCGGAGGGCGGTCCTGCCGTCGGAGGGGCCGCCCCGAGCGCGCCATCGGCGCGCGCGGGGTGAGATGAGGCGAGCGCTGCGAGACTCATCTCAGTCGCCTGACCGGCCCGCCGTGCCGGCGGCCCCGTCGAGCGA
>JALGUI010000240.1 GCA_029820915.1 Candidatus Zipacnadia bacterium
GTTGCACACGATGTAGGCGTTGAAGTCCTGCGTCGCCGCCCAGCTCTCCACGGTGAGATTGTAGTGGCTGCTCATCACCAGCTCGCCGTCGGGATCGCGGGCGATGCCGTTGTCGGCGAACAGAGGCAGCGCCTGCTCCTCGTGGAAGTGGATGGTCTCCTGGTACTCGTTGTAGCCGTAGACCTCGCACGGCACGCCGCGGTGCTTGAGATACTCGTGCGAGGCGTAGTCGCCGGAGCGGTCGAGGTAGTCGCACAGGAGCCAGTTCTCGTCGAACCACTCGCCGGGCAGGCGCGCCGGCCCGCCGCGGCCCTCGCCGTAGCCGGCGTTGACCATGAACGAGTGCCACGAGATGGGGTGGTCGTCCGGGTAGCTGAAGGCGCGCAGGTCCGCCCCGTAGTCGGGCAGGATAACCTGCGGCTCTTCATTGGCGACGGGGAGGTCGATCGCTCCCGCGAAGCCCGCCGTGAGTGCGAGCAGGATGGCGGCGATCATGATGCGCATTTCCGGGTCCTCCTTTAGCGTGCCTCTGGGGGGGCGCCCCGTTCGTCTGCGGCATAGAGGTCTATCTGCACGCCCACGACCATCTGCCCCATCGTGAGCAGGAAGCTGTCAATCCCACGCCAGCCCGGCGCCTCGACCGTCACGCTGTACTCCAGCCCTGGGACGAGGTTGTCCACTCGCCACCGACCATCCGCGTCGCTGGTTGTGATCGTGCGGGTGCTCAGCGGGCCTGGGATCTCATCGTGCCGCCAGCGGTACTCACGGCTGCGCACCTCGACCTCGGCGCCGGCCAGCGGCCGGCCATCGGGCGTCGTCAATCTGCCCATGGCTCCGCCGCCCGGCTCCAACTCGAGCGTGACCGGCCCCGCGTCGGGATCGCAGGGCGACGCGTAGGCCGTGGCGCCGTCAGGCGCGAAGGCGAGGACGGTCACCTCGGCCTGCCCATACACGTCCAGCACGAGCAGCCCGTCCAGCGCAAACGCGCCCTCCGCGTCGGTCCTGGCGGTAGCAGGTGAGCCGTCGAAGGTGTCATGCGTCATGACCCACGCGCCCGACACCGGCTCGCCGTCCCCGGCAACCACGCGCCCCACCAATCTGCGGCCATCCGGGTCGAACGACGCCTCCCCGAGGGAGCGATCCTCGCCAGGCGCCACTGACAGCTCGATCCCGCGCGCCCAGGCCTCGTCGCTAACCCGCCTGCGCCAGCCGATTTCGGTCTGCACAGTTAGCTCCGGACCTGCTGGCAGCGGACCGATGCGGACCGTGCCGTCAGCGTCCGTCAGCCACTCGCCCGGCGCTGTGCCGGTGAAGGGCGGCTCGACAAACCGTAGTCCGTCCGCCCCTACCTCTGCGCCCGGGGCTGCAGCCGGACCGGCTCCATTCCGCCCCCCTCCGGACCACGCCTCGAACTCCACGCCCGCAAGCGGCTGCCCCGCGAGGTCGCGCGCGACGACCGTGCAGTAGCCGCCGGGCTCCATCGTGAGTGTGACGTCCTCGCCAACGTCGCCCGCGGGCCGGACGGCCACGAGATCACCCTTCTGCGCCCACAGGCCGTAAGAGCCGCCCCAGCCGAACGCCTGCAGGCGGAAGCGACCGTCGGCTCCGGTCGCGGTCTCTCGCACGGCACGCGTGGAGGCCACGAGGGAAACCCGCGCGCCCTCGACCGGCTCTCCAGCGGCATCGACGACCGTGCCCTCGTACCCGGCACGCTCAGCGAGCACAAAGTCTACGCCGCTGACGGTCTCGCCATCCGCGACCTCCACGAGATGATCGTGCGGCACGCCCTCCAGGTTCGGGAATCGCGGCTCGCCCTGCCACCTGATGCGCGTCTCCCCCGGCAACACGTGGATGCGGTAATGACCGTTTTCATCGGTGATGCCCCAGGTGCCTATGCCCCCGAAGAAGATGTGCCCCGGCACCGGCTCCCCCGTCGCGGCGATGGTGAGGGTGCCCTCGATGATCCCGCCCTCGATGAGTTCGAGGTCCACGCCCTCGCGGTGGTCACCGGCCCCCACTTCGACGCCTTCGACGGGCTCTGAAACCGCATCCTCCGGGGAGACCGCAAGGACCGTGTACTCGCCGGCGACGAGGCCGCGCAGTGTGTAGCGGCCATCCTCCTCGGCATGAGTGAAGGAGTTGCTGCCCACCGCGGCGACGAGGATGTCCGGGACCGGGGCGCCGTCGCGAGTGACCGTGCCGGAGATCCGCGCCCCGGGCTGCAGCACGATCAGCGCGGGGAACTCGACCGGGCGGCTTTCAGTGACCACCATCTGGTCTCGCCACGAGGCCCAGCCCTCGCCTGAGGCGGAGAACTGGACTCCCCAGCCACGCGGCAGGCCGTCGATCGCGAACCGCCCCTCGGCGTCGGTCGTGTCGCTGAGAGGCGACGGCGTGACGCCGGAGAGCGACTGCGACGGCAGGTCGCTGCCGCGAGGAGGCTGGAGCAACGGGATACTGACCAACGCGTCCTCGATGGGCTCCCCGCCCTCGCTCACGACCTGGCCCGTGGCCGCAACGGGATCGGGCAGGAGCCGCAGTTCGCAGGGGACGCCCCGCTCTGCCCCGCCGGACGCGAGGGCGTAGCCGTCCATCGTCGCGAAGACCGAGAAGCTTCGGCGGAACGCGTCTGTGGCGAAGTCGAAGGCCCAGGCGCCATCCGGGCCGGTGGTCTGCGTCAGGGTCGGGAAGCCGAGTGCGACTTCGGAGGGCACGAACCAGAGGGTGACGGTGGCGCCCTCAGCGGGAGCGCCGTAGGGGGTGAGGACTGTGCCGGAGAGCGCGACGTCTTCGGCGTGCGCGTATGATGCGAGGAAGACGACCGCAAGCAGAACCGCGGACAGACGCATGGCGGAGACCCCCTTGCCTCGCGATGAGACGCAGAGGTCACTTCCCCTGCACGGGCGATGGGACCTGCAGGCGCGAGTGTCGTCGCCGTGCCGTTTGTAGGGCGCGGGCCCGTACCGCGCCGGGTGTTGCCGTTCGCCGTTCGTCGTCGCCGTTCTGGAGGGGCGGGCCTACGCGCCCGCCCGGCCGTTGTCGTTCGCGATGCCCAACGACATGGGCCGGGATGGCACCTTCCGCTTCGCGGAACTCCTCGCGCCGCTGGGGGCGGCGACGCTCGGAGCGGCCCCTCCAGGACGGCAAACGGCCCGCTGCCCGGCGGCAGAGGCAGGCCTCGCCGGTCTCGCCGCTACCGCTCCGCCCGCCAGACGATGTCGGAGTCGTCCCACGAGCGGCCCTCCTCCCGGTAGCCATGCCCACCGTCGTCATCGAGGTCCGGGCCGAGCGACCACAGCACGTAGCCCTCGCCCTCACGCCGGTAGCGGAAGGCCTCGCCGGAGAAGATGTCGTCCGGCGGCTCCCAGTCAACGGCCTCCGCCAGCTCATCGAGCGTCCGCGGATAGCCGCCATACTCCTGTCGGTAGACGTTCAGCATGAGCGCGATCTGGAACTGGTTGAGTTCCGCGATGGCCTGATCGCGCCTTGTCTGCGCGGACGAGAAAACCGGGACCAGCATCTGTGTGATCGGCGCAAGCCAACCGACATCCCGGATCCTCTCCTCGAACGGAGACGACGCGCGGGCTACCTCGCGGTACGGCTGATCCAGGAATGCCAACTGCTCGCCCATCAGACGCAAGTAGGCAAGCTGGTCGTATCCGCGCACCGGTCTGGCCAGCACGCTGCGGTACAGCTTCCACGTGGCCGCCCAGGCAGGATCTTCCAGCATCTCCGCCACCATGCCCGAGCTGATGTGCTCAAACGCCCACAGCCCGAGCACGCGCTCGCCGAGCATCGCGCGGTCGAAGTTCTCCCAGAGGCCCTCAGAGCTGACAATACCTCGCAGTCGCCGCGCCTGATCTGGTGGCACGGCCACCTCGGTCAGGATCTGCTCAGCTCCCCGAAACGCAATGTCCTGCATCGCCACCCGCACCAGGAACGCGATCAGCGTGGGCTCCTGCCCCGCATGCTCGGCCATGCGCAGGCTGACCTCACACCACTGCAGCGCCCCGTCGGTGTCTCCCGCGCGGGCCGCCAGCATCATCCGCGCGGCTACCAGCCGCTGAGCCACATGGAAATGCGCGAACTGCGGCAGCAGCGCGGCGAACCCGTCCTCCCAGTTCACAGGGAAGACACACCGCTCCATCTGCGACGCACGCCTGATTGCTTCCAGCCGGCGCTGCATGTCATCGCTGAACAGCCATTCGCGCGCCGCCGGGGCGAGCTCCGGCCTCTCGCCACTCACGAACTCCGCCACTGCCATGCTCATCTCGTCTTCAAGCTCTCTCAGCGGCGTCCCGGGCGCCGCGTCCGCGCGCGCCCCCTCCCACTCGCGGAACACGTGGAAGACCTGCTCGTAAACGTACGCCGCGTTCTGCTCGCGAGGCGGCGTCTCCGGCAGGGCCTGCTCCAGCGTCAGCGGCTCGCCGCGCTCGCGGATCGCCTCAAGTTCGCGCTCCAGCTTCAGGCCCAGCGTGATGTTGAAGTATGTCCACGGGATCGCCAGCACCACGAAGATGACCAGCAGCGC
>JALGUI010000241.1:0-299 GCA_029820915.1 Candidatus Zipacnadia bacterium
TCTCCATGCTCTGGCGATGAGCGATTCCCACGATCTGGTCGAGCGTGACGATCAGCTCGGTCTCGCCGGTCTGCAGGTCCATCCACCAGATGCCGTCATCGTCGGGGTGCATCTCCCCCAGGCCCGGGTCGGGCAGTGCGTAGTAACCGTAGCCGGGCCGGGTGCGCCCCACGCGCGCGAAGTTGAGGCTCACCGCCTGCGTGCCGTCGGGGCTGACGGCGTAGACGGGGCGTGGGAGCGTGCGGGTTTCGCCCGAGTGGACATCGCGGATCACCGACACGTACCGCCCGTCCTCGATC
>JALGUI010000241.1:316-4833 GCA_029820915.1 Candidatus Zipacnadia bacterium
TTCGCCCGAGTGGACATCGCGGATCACCGACACGTACCGCCCGTCCTCGATCGAGTTGTAGATGATCAGCCGGTTCGGGTCGGTGCCGAGCCACTGCAGCATCGTCCCCTGCTGCCAGCACCATGCGCGCGTCTCGTCGAGCGCGTGGAACTCGGTGCCGGACTCGAGATCGACCAGGCCGACGCGGATGCCATCCTCGCCGGTCGGGATGCGGTCCATGAAGTCCACCTCCATGGCCAGCATCAGCCTCCCGTCGGCGCTCCAGGGGCACTTGTCGTAGTAGCCGAACCAGTGGTAGCCCGGGCCCGACGTGACGGCGCGCGCGTGCGGGTATCCGCCCGAATACCCGCCAGGGAAAAGGCCACCGACTTCGGTCTCGCTCATCGTTGCACAGCTCCCCTCTCGTGTCGCTGAGTTCCAACGATGTGTGTTCCCCGCCGGGGCGCGGTGTCCTGCGGGCAATCCGGGAACCGCGAGATGCGAGCGTTCGCCCAAGCCCGGTGGCGAGGCGGCATCCCCCGCGCTCGGGCCGCGAGCTAGTATTGAGTTCGCCATGTTTCAAACATAAATTTCCGTGTTCCATTTGACACGCACGCCTCACACGAGTATGATAGAGCCCGTCAGCGCACCTCAAGAAAGCCTCAAGCGGGGTCACATGGCAAATGGCCATCGACCATGGCGAAGGGCGCAGACTGAGGGTACTGTTCGTAGACGACGAAGCATCGCTCGTGGCGCTGGCACGCTACACGCTCGAGCGATCAGGCTGGGACGTTGTCGCGGCACACGACGGCCACGAGGCGCTTGCCATTCTCGAGCGCGACCACAACACCATTGACGTGATCGTGCTCGATCCCATTCTCCCCGACGTGTCCGGCGACCAACTCCTCGACCGCATGCAAGAGATCGACGACACCGTCCCCGTCGTGGTCGCCAGCCGCCTGGAGGCCGGGCGCGTGGCCGACATCCTGGGCCGGCGCACCGCGCAGTTCGTGCACAAGCCCTATAGCCTGGTGGCGCTGCCCTGCTCGCTCAACGAAGCGCTCGGCCAGGCTGCGGCCGTCCGGCAGAGGGCGTCGTACCCGGTCGCCCATGCAGACCTGGCATGATAGCACCATCTGCATCTGATGTTCTCTTGCGATCCTGTCATGATGGCGGTCAATACTCACTCGGGCCCTCTCCGCCGGCGGGGCCGAGGGAGGGGTAGCTCATGTCCAAGGCAGCCCGGCGGACCGTCCTTCTGGTGGACGACTATGAGGATATCGCTGAGCTCATTGCCTACGCCCTCGAGATGGCCGGCTTCAGGGTGCTCTCTGCGAGGACCGGGCAGGAGGCAATCGAGATATTCGAGCGCGATCATCCCGCGATTGATGTTGCACTCATCGACCTCGGCCTCCCCGACATCAGCGGCAGCGAAGTCGTCGCCCGCATGAGCGAGATCGACGACCACACGCCGATAGTCGCGACCAGCGGGAGCCACCATGAGCGGATGGAGATGGCGCTGAAGGCCGGTGCATGTGATTTCCTCGCCAAGCCGTTCGACCTCATGACGCTTCCTGACCGGCTGGGGAAGGCAATCAGCAGGCAACTCTCCCCGGAACTGATCTGAAGCCCACGCCGTGCAGGGATGTGTCCGCCGGCGTGGAAACTGCCCCCCGATGTGCGAACGTGGCGGGACGCCTCTGACCCGCCTCAACGGGGAGGCACCACTGTGGCCAAGCTGGCGATCAACGACGGCCCCAAGGTCATCGACAGGCAGCTGGGCAAGGACTGGCCCATCTCCGGCGACATCGAGCGCGAGAACCTCATGGAGGTCCTCGAGTCCGGGCGCTGGTGGCGCGGGAGCGGGGACTCGGAGACCTCGAAGGTCGGCCGGTTCGAGCAGGCCTTCGCGGAGTTCCAGGACGCGAAGTACGGTGTCGCGATCACCAACGGTACGCAGGCCATTGAGTGCGCGCTCAAGGCTGTGGGCATCGAGCCCGGCGACGAGGTGATCGTGCCGGCGGCCACCTTTGTCGCCAGTGCCACGGCCTGCATCCTCGTCAACGCCATTCCCATCGTCGTGGACATCGACCCGGAGAACTACCAGATCGACCCCGACGCCGCCGCGGCCGCGATCGGCGAGCGCACGGTCGGCATCCTGCCGGTACACTACGGCGGCTACCCCTGCGACATGGACGCGGTGCAGCAGATCGCCGACCGGCACGGCCTGTGGGTCATCGAGGACGCCGCCCACGCCCACGGCTCGCTCTGGAATGGCCGGGGATGCGGGTCGATCGGCGACATCGGCTCGTTCTCGCTGCAGATGGGCAAGACGCTGACCGCCGGTGAGGGCGGCATCTGTCTGACCAACGATGACGACCTCGCTGCCATGCTCTACAGCTACCACCACATCGGACGTTTCGAGGGCCGGCCCTTCTACGAGCACCACATCGTCGCCAGCAACCTGCGCATGACCGAGTGGCAGGCGGCGGTGCTGCTGGGCGGGCTGAGCAGGCTGGAGGACCAGGCCGAGACGCGCGACCGCAACGCCCGCTACCTCGAGGACGGGCTGCGCCAGATCGAGGGCGTCGCCCCCATCGAGCGCGACGAATGGGTCACGCGCTGGAACTTCTACTTCTACCACTTCAAGTTCCACTCCGAGCAGTTCGGCGGCATCCCCCGCGCGCGCTTCGTCGAGGCGCTGGGCGCCGAGGGCCTCGGCTGCGGCAGCGGTCACCTGCACCCGATCCAGCAGAACCCACTGTTCGTCGAGCGCAACTGGGGGCCGGCGTGCTTCGGCGACAACGAGCCGCCGGACTACCCGAGCATGCCCACGCCCGAGTGCGAGCGCATCTACGAGGAGGAGGGCATCTCCCTGAACCACCGCCTCTTCCTGGGCGGTACGGAGGACATGGACCTGATGCTCGAGGCCATCCAGAAGGTGCGCGACAACGTGGACGAGCTGCGTTAGCCGCGAGTACGGACGACCACGGGGCCGGGGCGAACGCTCCGGCCCCGATCATGACCGATCTCGCCCGGAGGAGACGGCCCCATGGCCGACGTGCTGCGAGTCGCCGTAGTCGGCTGCGGAGGCATCGCCCGCGACATCTACCTGCCGCTGCTGGACGTGCGCGAGGCCGCGACCGTATGCGCGTGCGTGGACGCGTCGGGCCAGGTCCGCGAGCGCATGTGTGCGCGCTACCCGAACGCAGTCCATCTCGCCTCCGCCGAAGAGATCGACCCTGACGACTGCGACTGCGTGCTGGTGCTCACGCCCATCCGCCAGGGCCTGGACGCGCACTACGAACCGGTGCTGGCGCTGATGCGGATGGGGCTGCCGACGCTGTGCGAGAAGCCGCTGTCGGCGGATCTCGCGCGCGCCGAGGAGATGGTCGCCGCGGCCGAGGACGCGCGAACGCTGCTGATGATGAGCGTGAACCGCCGCTTCTCGCCGGTCTACCGCCGGGCGGCCGAGCACTTCGCGGAGCACCAGATAGCCATCTGCGCGGCCGAGAAGAGCGGCTCAGGCGGCATCTTCCGCGAGCTGGTCACCAACTCGATCCACTCACTCGACGCCATGCGCTGGCTGTGCGGCGAGGTGGCGGAGCTGTCGGGCTGGTGCGTCTCCGAGGGCGAGATCGACCTGCGCGCCTCGATCGCGATGCGCTTCGAGGGCGGGGCGCTGGGCAGCTACGTGATGAGCCGCGACGCCGGGCGCTGGATCGAGCGCCTCGAGCTGCACGGCGAGGGGCGCACCGCCATCGTCGAGCCGCCGCGGCGCGTCGAGCTGATCGCCGACGGCGAGCGCAGCGTCTGGTCGCCCGCCCAGGGCCGCTGGCAGGTGCCGGAGCCCGAGTGCTGGGGGTTCGGCGCGCAGTTCGACCACTTCCTGGCGTGCGTGCGGGGCGACGAGGACCCGCACGTGCCGGTGCGCGACGCGCTGGCGAGCCAGGGGCTGGCCCACCGGGTCCGCGGTTTAGTGTGACGCCGACGGCAAACGGCCGACGCATGTGAACGTGCGTCGCTCCGGACGACAACGGCGAACGACAACGACAACACCCGGGAAGGCACGTAGGTCCGCTCCTCCCGAACGGCCGCGACAACGGCAACGGCAACGACCGGGCGGGAACGTAGTCCCGCCCCTCCGAACGACAAGGCAAACGGCCGACGCATGTGAACGTGCGTCGCTCCGGACGACAACGGCGGACGACAACGGCAACACCCGGGAGGGCACGTAGGTCCGCTCCTCCCGAACGGCCGCGACAACGGCAACGGCGACGACCGGGCGGGAACGTAGTCCCGCCCCTCCGAACGACAAGGCAAACGGCCGACGCATGTGAACATGCGTCGGTCCGGACGACAACGGCGGACGATAACGGCAGCATCCGGGAGGGCACGTAGGCCCTCCCCTCCAAACGGCAAGAGCGCGGCGACGGCTCAGTGCCGCGCGAATTCTGGACAGGCGCAGACTCAATAGAAGGGGGACGTGACGTGTACGCACTCAGACCGGCACGTGTCTACATGCTCGATGAGGTACG
>JALGUI010000852.1 GCA_029820915.1 Candidatus Zipacnadia bacterium
GAGCTGTCCTCGGACGAGGAGCACACCTATGACTGGGTGGCGCACCCGACGGTGGCGGGACGGCTCGACCTGAGTGTGCCAACGGTGGAGACGGACGGCCCGATGGGGGAGGCGGATGGCTACGACTACCTGGTCGGCGCCGAGGCAGGGGATGCCGTGGACGGGTGCGTGATCTCGGGAGCATTCGGCGACGGTGGCATAGGGCTGCACCTGCCGGCGCAGGGCGAGATGAGCATCATCGCCGCGGACGACCCGCGCGCCCCCTCGGTCGGCGGCAAGGTCGCCTTCGAGGTGCATGGCGATGGCGAGCAGCTCTTCCGCAGCGGCGTGATCGACGTCAACGACCCGGGGCCGGAGCCGATCGACGTGGACCTGACGGGCGTGCAGACGCTGCGGCTGCAGACCGACCCGCTGGGGAGCATCAACTCGGACCACGCCTGCTGGGGGAACGCGCGACTGGTGGCCGCTGAGGGCGATGAGGTGTACCTGTCCGACCTGCCTGAGACCGGCCAGTTCGTGCACGGCGGCCTGCGGCGGGACGTGGACTACTACAACACCCAGATCCGAGGGCGCCGCGGGCTGGGCCGACTGGCGGCTCGACGGGCGCTACGTGAAGCTGCTGGCCGACATCGGCCTGGACAATGGCCGTGATGCGCTCGATGGCGCGGGGGCCGCCGCGCGGCGCACGGTCATCGCGCGCAAACGGTCGGCGAACGCGCGCTTCGTCGTGGCGGTCGAGCCGTACACGGGCGAGGCGGCGGTCGAGGCGACTCGCATCGAGGGCGACGTGCTGGTCATCGTGATGGCCGATGGCGAGGAGCGGCGGGTGGAGCTCGGCGCGCTGCCGGGACTCGAGGCGCGGCCGGACGCCCTGCCCTACCGGGCGATCCACGGCCCGCACGAGCCGCCGGTGAACTCGCTGCGGTTCTTCGCCGAGGGCGTGGAGCTCGACACGATCTCGTGGCCCGAGGAGACCATCCGCTGCCACGAGACGCGCGATGACCGCTGGCGGTGCATCGAGGGCGAGGCGGCACCGGTCGAGCCGGGCGGGATGTACGCGGTGCGCGGGCGCTACGTGCACAGCTACGACTACGCGCAGCCGCCCGCGCTCAAGCTCTACCAGTACAACGGCGCGGGCGAGCTGATGGGCTGGGAGTACCTGGTCACGCGGCTGGGCCGAGCGCGCGACCGGCGCGACCTTGACGTGCGGTTCACCGCCGCCGAGGGCGCGGCGAGCGCGCTGCCGGTCCTGTGCACCAAGGGCATCGGGACGCTGTGGGTGACGCCGCTGACCGTTGAGGCCGTGGAGGGAGAGCAATGATAGCGCGAAGCATGGCGATGGTGATGGCTATGACGATCTGTGTTTGAGGCCGTGGAGGGAGAGCAATGATAGCGCGAAGCATGGCGATGGTGATGGCTATGACGATCTGTGTCGGGGCGGGAGCGCAGGAACTTGCGACACCGCTGCTGACCATCGGGCCGGTGTCGGGCGTCACTATTGACGGGCGGTTCTCGGAGGGCGAGTGGGAGGGTGCAGTGGGTGCCGGGGCGTTCATGCGCCTGGGCGGCGACCTCGCGCGCTCGCTCGGGGGATGCATCGTGGGCTACGATGCGGAGGCGTTGCTGATCGGATGGCAGCTTAAGGGGAAGCCGGTGGCACAGCCTCGCGGCCGTGACGGCGAGGTCTGGCGCGATGACGACATCGAGCTATTCGTGCAACCGCCCGGCGCCGCGACCTACTTCCACTTCGGCGTCGGCGCATCCGGCGACATGCTCGACGAGCTCGCGACGTGAGTTGGAACGCCGAGTGGGAGGCGGCGGCGAGCGCGGGGGAGGACGAGTGGACGGTGGAGATGCGCATCCCGTTCGCGGCCCTCGGCGCGACCCCGCAGCCGGGCGATGTCTGGCGCGTCAACTTCGCCCGCCACGCGACCTCGCCGAACGAGTACGTGACTTGGGCGCCGCTGCGGTCGAGCTTCCACGAGCCCGAGGCCTTCGGCGAACTGCGCTTCGCGGCACGCTCGCCGGGCTGCGGCGTGGCGGGCGTGCGGCAGACCGCCGACCACCGGCTGGTGCTGGGCGC
>JALGUI010000242.1 GCA_029820915.1 Candidatus Zipacnadia bacterium
TCCCCCCTCACGCCTGTCCCGCCCCTGGGCGGGACCAGGGAGGGGGATAGGCCGACGAAGTCGGCCCGGGGGACGCCAGACAACCGGAGGACACCATGCGAACTGCAGTCACTGTCACGCTCGCGCTGCTCGGCCTCATGGCCGGCGCGGCGGCGCAGGAGACCATCGGCACCTTCGAGTTCGAGCGCCACGACCAGCAGATCACGCTGGCGGCGGGCGGGCAGGCCGCGGCCGTCATCGTCAAGCCCGAGGACGCGCGCAACCCCGTGGTCTTCGCGGCCGATGAGCTCAAGGGCCACCTGGACGCGATGACCGGCGCCGAGTTCGAGATCGTGGAGACCATCCCCGAGCAGGGCGTGGCGATCGTCCTTGGTGATTGCCCGGCGGCACGCGCGGCGGGCATCGACGTGGACAGCATCGCCCGCGACGGCTACGCCATCCGCACGGTGGGGCAGACCATCTTCATCGCCGGACGCGATGACGCGACCGCCAAGAGCGAAGCCCTGCTGCGGCTGCGGACCGAGCCCTTCGCGCGCGACGCCAGTCGCTACGAGATGGAGCGGCGGTTCGGCGCCGCCACCTGGGACTTCGAGCGCGGCACGCTCTACGGCGTCTACCGCTTCCTCGAGGAGGTGGGCGTGCGCTGGTTCTTCCCCGGCCCGAAGGGCCTGGTCGTCCCGCCCGCGCCGGACCTGAGCGTGCAGGCCTTCTCGCTGCACGAAGAGCCCGTCTACATCCTGCGCAAGGTCGGGCAGGCGACCTGGCAGTGGTACTTCCTGGACTCCGATCGGCTCAAGGGGCTGGTGAACCGCGAGGAGTATGAGGAGCTTGGCTACGGTGGTGACGTGCTGCGGCTGTGGCTGCTGCGGGTGCGCGGGTCGTCGGAGTGGTTCGCGTTCAACCATCGCCCGCCGCGCATGGAGCTGGAGGAGCGCTACGGCGCCGAGCACCCGGAGTACTTCGCGGTGCGGCCCAACGGTGAGCGCGACCTCGCGCCCCAGCCCGGCCGCACCGGGCACCTGTGCTACACCGAGCCCGGCGTGCTCGAGATCACGAAGCGCGACATCGACGCTTACTTCGCGGGCGTACACGCCGAGGAGATCGGCCTCTCGGCCCATCGGATCGCGCTGAACCCGCACAACAACGGGTGGCCCGCCAACGCCATCTATGGGCGGACGGTGTCGCTGCTCCCCCACGACTCCTTCATCGCCTGCGCGTGCGACGACTGCCGCCCGTTCATCCACGAGGAGCGCGGCACCGCCGGCCAGTACAGCGAGTTGGTCTGGCAGTTCGTCGTGCGCGCCGCCGAGTGGATGCAGCAGGCCCACCCGGACGCGCTCGCCATCTGCCTCGCCTATAGCTACTACTCCGAGCGGCCCCCGGACCTGACCAGCCTGCCCGAAAACGTGATCGTGGGGATGTGCCCGGCCAACTACGCGCGCACCAGCCGGGACGTCGATCCCGAGAACTACGCGGACCTCATGCGCATGGTGGGCGAGTGGAGCGTGGTCAATGACCGGAAGATGCTGATCTGGCTGCACAACCTCTACCGCTACCGCGAGGTGCGGCGCAAGGGCCAGCCGATGCTGCTCACTGGCCTGTACGAGCGCCTGTTCCGCGACCTGGCCGCCCACGCAAACCTGATGCACGTGGAGCAGGACGCCGACAGCATCATGCTCGAGCACATCAACCGCTATGCCATGCTGCGGCTGCTCTACAACCCGAATCTCGAGGCCGAGGACATCGTGGCGGACTACGCACGCAGCTCCTACGGCCCCGGCGCGCAGCTCGTGATCGATATGCTGGCCGACATCGAGGCGCGGGGCAACGCCGCGGCCATCGCCGCCGCGTCCAGCACCGCGGTGTGGGAGGAGCACTTCACCGAGGAGGTCGTGGCCGGCTACCGCGAGCAGACGGACGAGCTGCTCGATGTCACCGCGGGCACGCGCTTCGCCGATGCGGCCGATCTGTTCTCGCGGTGGTTCGTGAGCGAGATCGAGCGCGGTCGGGAGCTGTACGTGCACCACGTCAAGGAGGTCGCCGAGGGCGAGGGGGCGGGGGTGAGCATCCGGGCGCTGGTCGGCGAGATCGCCATCGACGGGGTGCTCGACGAGGAGGGCTGGGAGGGCTCGGCGCGCGTAAGCTTCGTCAACAACATCGATGGGGAACCCACGCAGTGGCCCACCGAGCTGCGGCAGCTCCGCGCGCCCGAGGACCTGTACTTCGCCTTCACCTGCTACGACCCGAACGCCGCAGGGCTGCCCACGAAGCAGGGCGAGGCGGACTCGGTCGAGCTATTCCTGGACCCGCAGCACGATCACGACTCGTACTACTGGCTGTGGATCGACCTGGGCGGGCGCATCGAGGACTGGCGCTTCCCCGGCGGGGGCGAGCCGGTGGACAAGGACTGGGAGAGCGGCGTGGAGGTCGCCACGCGGCAGTACGACGATCGCTGGGTGGTCGAGGTGCGTGTGCCGCGCGCGAGCATGCAGGACGGGCTGGAGCGGCCCGACGGGAGGCCCTGGGGGGCCAACTTCGGGCGCAGCACGCACGCGCCACCGCAGCCGCAGGATCAGTTCAGTTGCTGGAGCCCGCTGATCCGGGGCAAGTTCCACCAGCCGGACCTGTTCGGGCACATCTTCTTCGTCAAGTAGGACGCGCGGGCGAGCCTACTCGACCCAGACGAGCGCGAAGCTGCGGGCGGGCATCTCCAGCGACAGCTCCCCGTCGCTCCAGCGCGCCTGCACGCCGCTGGAGAGCTTGCGCCGGATGTCGGCCTCCGGCGCCAGGCCCAACGCCGCCCGGTCCACGCGCACGGTTGGTGTCAGCTCCCCGTCGGTGATGTTGCCCGCGACCACCAGCAGCCGGCCATCCTCGTGCAGATAGCAGCTCATCGGCGTCTGCTGCATGTGGCCATCGACCTCGAAGCCCGGCAGCTCCCGCCAGTACGGGTGGAACTGCGCGCGGTCGATGTCGAACTCGTGGTAGAGCACCTGGATCTGCTCGTTCCACTGCTGGTACAGGTAGCGCGGGTAGAAGGGGATGCCGTGTGGGAGGGTGTAGCCGAGGAAGGTCGCCGAGCAGGTGCGGCCCTCCTCGCCCTCGCGCTGGCAGATGTTGAGGAAGACCGTGGTCACGCCCCACTGGGTGGAGACGTACTCGGGCAGGACCTCCTGGAGGCTGAGGATCTCGGTGTAGGGAACGCGCGCTCGCCGCTGTCCCTTGTACTGTTCGCCGTCGAGGTGGGCGTTGACGAAGGTGAGTGTCGGCAGCCAGCAGATGTCGGAGGTGTGGTTGTAGATGAAGTAGTCATCGATGCCATGTTCGTGCCAGAGCAGTGTGGCCAGGCGCTTGTGGTACTCGCGGTAGGCGCGGATGGGTCGGATGGGGCGCAGCCGGCGGTTCTCATCGCGCCACCCGCAGCCGTGGACCTCGCTTGAGCACAGCGCCGGCGCGCCGCCGTCGTGGTAGATGCCCTGGATGCCGAAC
Source organism: Candidatus Zipacnadia bacterium (assembly GCA_029820915.1). Classification (GTDB taxonomy): domain Bacteria; phylum Armatimonadota; class Zipacnadia; order Zipacnadales; family UBA5352; genus JALGVA01. The sequence continues at coordinate 3,490 of JALGUI010000242.1, forward strand.
TCGCGCACCATGTAGTCGATGCCCGCCAGCAGGTAATCGGCGAAGCTCGAGTTCAGACACAGGCGGGGGTAGGTCTCCTCGAACTGGTCGATGTAGAACTCGGCAAGCGGGTTGATGCGCCACTCCTCGAAGTAGCGGCGGGGCTCCTCATACGCCATGGTGTGGCAGCCGGGCGCGATGTAGTGCATGACGCCCACGCCCCACTCGCGCCCGAGCGCCGCCGCGTCGCGCACGCTATCGGGCGTCCACAGCGGGGCGGTGAGGTGGTCCCCGTAGTTGCTCGTCCAGATGGTCGCCCAGTCGGGCTTGCTGCCCAGCGCCTGCCAGTCGAGGGTGCTGCGCCGCGGCGGCCACACGTCGATCATCAGCGTGGACCAGCCCTCGGGCAGCGGCTTGACCGGCGAGGCGAGCAGGCCGAAGCCGAAGCGCAGGCCGTCGCCGATGGCCGTCTCCTCGCCCAGGATGGTGATGCGCAAGAGCACCGTGTCGCCGTCGGGGATGACCTCGACGACGCGTTCGGCGTCGAGCGGCGTGAAGCCCTCGGCGCTCTCGGCGAACCAGCATAGGCCGCGGTCGTTGTCGCCGAGCCAGACCAGCGGCAGGAAGCCCCACGCGAAGGGCTCATCGCCGATGAACTCGTTGATGGCGGCGTGGCGGCGGTTGGGGGTGCCGTGGATCATCTTCGCGAACTCGGCGCGCAGCGGGATCTCGAGCGTCAGGGCGTCCACGGTGGCTCCCTCGGGCGCGCTGACGGCCAGGTCCGCCCAGACGAAGCCGTCGTACTCCGCCCACCAGTCGATGCGCGCCTCGACCTCGGCGGCCGACCCCGTGGTGGCGAACTCCGCGCGGTCACGGGACCGCTCGGTGAAGTTGACGGACTCGCCCCCCCCGATGGCGCGGCTCTCGCCCTCGCTCGTGACGACGAGGCGCATGGGCGCGGCCAGCAGCTCCTCTCCCTGGCTCGTCATGCTCTCCGGGAGCAGGCCCTCGCCGAAGTCCGCGCGCCTGCCCCAGACC
>JALGUI010000243.1 GCA_029820915.1 Candidatus Zipacnadia bacterium
CCAGCAACCTGCGGGCCAGCAACCTGCCACACAGCCGGAGGCCACGCTCATCCATGGCTGTGAGACGCTCGACGGCGTGACCGTCAGCCGGGGCGAGGACCGCGAGGACACACTGCTGGTCATCGCCCGCGCCGCGGAGTACGTCACCGAGGGCGCCGGCAGCATTCGCATCGGCGGCCACTCGCCCGCCGACGCCACCGGCAGCACCTACTGCGCCATCGACCTGAAGATCGCGCCCACAGACTTCACCGGCCGCACGCTCGTCTTCGACGCGGGCTCGACGCTGCCCGTAGAGACCCAGACGCTGTATGTCCGCGCCTTCGACGAGGCGGGCGACTGCGTGCTGAGCTGGCAGAGCTGGAGCAACCCGCTGACCGAGCAGATGAAGACCCTCGTGCTGACGCCCGGCGAAGACTCGGCGGGGCTCAAGTGGGAGCCGAAGGTGGCGGTTGGCGATGACCGTTCGGCCGTGGTGCGGCTGCGGTTCTTCACGGGCACACGGGTGCCGGACGCGGACTTCAACCTCTACGTCGATAACATCCGCGTGGCCGCGCCGCACGCGGTCGAGCAGGATCAGGCCGCTACGCATGACGGCGACAAACTCGCCTGCACAACGGCGCCTGAGGGCGTGCGTGTAATCAGGGATGCGGCGGAGAAGCCGCTGATCGCGATTGCGGGGGCGGCCGCGGGCCAGGCGGCGGAGGAGGCGGCCCTGAGCGCGGGCGACAGCGTCGAGGGCATGTCCATCGACCTCGGCGGCGACTGGCCCGGCACCGTCCTGGAGGTCAACGAGGACGCGCGGTACGTCACCGAGGGAAGCGGGAGCGTGCGGCTGGCGGGCACGTCGCCCGCAGACGCGACGGGGAACTCGTACCTGTGCCTGGGGATGGACATTCCGACCACGGACTTCACCGGCGACACAACGCTGAAGATCGACGCGGCCAGCTCGACGCCCCAGCAGTCGCAGGCGCTGTACGTGCGCGGACTCAACGCCGCGCACGAGTGCGTGCTGAGCTGGACGTCATGGGGCGGACAGCTCAGCGGGGAGATGCAGACCTTCGAGCTCCACCCGGGCATGTCGTACGCGGGTCTCGCCTGGGAGGCCGACGAGGTCGAGGGCCGCGAGCCCGTGGGCGTGGTGAAGCTGCGCGTATACACCGGCACGCACAACCCGGGGCAGCAGTTCGACATCTACATCGACAACGTGCGAACGGGGCGATCAACCTTGCAGAGCTTCGAGGACGTTACCGAGCCCAAGCCGCTCTACCCGGACACCACGCTGGTCGAGGGCGGGGAGTCGCGCGCGATCATCGTGACGCCGGACGACGACGAGTGGCGCGCGGTGGCCGAGGAACTCGCCGCGCTGGTGGCCGAGGCCACCGGCGTTACGCTTCCCATCGTCACCCCCGACGCCGCGGGCGAGGCCGAGCTGAGCGAGACGAACGCGATCGTCATCGGCAGCATCGTCAACAACATGGCCTTGCTCTACCCGTACTCGCACCAGCTCGCCTTCGCCGATGGCGTCTACCCGGGCGAGGGCGGGTACGAGGTCCGCACGGTCAACGACCCGTGGGGTACGGGCAGGAACATCATGGCGGTCGGCGCGTCCGATGTTGCCGGAGCGCGCGCGGGCATCGAGGCGCTGCGCGCGCACATCACCCCCGGCGAGACGCTGGTGCTGCCGCAACTGCTCGAAGTGCAGCTCACCGGCGAGGCGCTCGACGCCTACGGCAGCCTCTTCACCGCCGACCTCGACGAGCAGTGGGCCGAGGGCCTGAAGGCAAGCTGCGAGGACCACCTGGTGCGGGCAGGCACGCGTGGGCTCTTCAGCCACGCCGGGAAGCAGGGGCTGAACTACGCCCTGACCGGGCGCGAGGAGTACGCGCGGATGTACGTGTGGATGATCAAGCGCACGTATGAGAGCTACCTCTCGGACCCCGACACCTACGGCGGACCGTGGGGGATGGACTCGGACTTCCACATCTACCAGAACATCCCGGCGTGGGACAACGTGGAGGAGTGCCCGGCAGTCACCGCTGAGGAGCGGATGGAGGTCACGAAGATCCTGTTCCAGTGGGTGAGCGAGCTGGGGCCGCGCAAGTCGGCGCGCGCGGGCAGCACACATGTGCGCTTCAATCACCAGACCTTCCCGGCGCTGGGTTGCCTCCATGCGGGCCAGTACTTCAGCCGCTACTACGACGCCCTCGAGGGCGAGGAGTGGATCCGCGTCGCGGACGGGACTTTCCAGTTCCAGCTCGACGCGAGCAAGCCGCACTGCGACTGCAACAGCTACCAGTGGCTAACGCTGCACCACACGATGGCCTACTGCATGGCCCGGCCCGACCTGCGCTACTTCGAGAACGGGAACGCGCGCCTGAACGCCGACTACGCGATCCTGACCATGAACAACCTGGGCTACCAGGTTCCCTACGGCGACATCGGCGGCTGGTCGCCGCTCGGGAACGAACTGCGCATCCTGCGCATGGCCGAGTGGTACTACCGCGACGGCCGGGCGCAGTGGGCGATCGACCGGAAGATGGAGGTCAGGCCGCGCGTGGCGCTGTCCGGCTACTCGATGCCCGCCGGCCAGCCGACGGTCGAGCCCACGGACCTGCTGGGCGCACGGGGCTGGGCCCTCGATGACCTGTTCTACGACAGCTTCGGCGGCGCGGATGTGGTCGAGCGCGCCCAGGCGGTGGACAAGGTCGCCTTCCGCGCCGGCTTCGGGCCCGATGACGCCTACCTGTTGCTGGACGGACTGTCGGTGGGCGGCCACGGGCACCTGGACGGTAACGCGGTGCTGCAGTGGACGGAGAACGGGCGCGTCTGGCTTGCCGACTGCGATTACATCAAATCGCTGCCCAAGTACCACAACGGGGTGCTGATCCTGCGCGATGGGCAGTCGGCGAGCATCCCTGGGTACGTGGAGCTGGAGAACCTGGCGGACCTGGAGACGGTGGGGGCGTCACAGACGGTCATGCGCGAGTACGCCGGGGTGGACTGGCACCGCAGCGTCATGTGGGTGAAGGGCTGGCTGTTCGTGGTGGCCGATCGCATGGTGGCGCGCGAGCCGGGTGACTACAGCTTCCGCGCGGTGTGGCAGACCGTCGGCGACACGCAGGTCGATGGCACAGTGCTCCGGGTCGAGCAGGACGGGCAGCACGCGGCCATCGCCATGACCGGCGACACGCGCTGCATCCTCAACGAGGACGAGTACACCGGCCGCAACTGGCGCAGCTACCCCTACATCGACGAGCCGGTCGTGAAATCGCTGCAGGGCATCATCGACGCCCACCTCGAGCCCGGGGAGCAGGTGGTGCTGTTCACGGTCCTGCACGCCTCGGGCGAGGAGCCGTCACAGGTGCGCGTGCAGCGCGTCCGGGACAACGCCGTGGCCATCACCGGCGCGGGCGAGCCGATACTGGCGGCCGTGGGCGATGAGGACGGACGCGTAGTCCTGCCGGGCGCGGCGGAGGCCACCGGGCAGATGGCGGTGATGACGAGCACGCACATCTGCGGCATCGGCGTCACCGAGGTCACCGCGCTGGGCGAGACGCGCACCGCCGAGGGCGGGGCGGACATCGAGGCGGATCTGGGCGCCGGGCTGGTGGCCATGCACACTCCGGCGGGCACCACCGTGGGCGCCGAGCAGGTCACGGAGACGATCGACCTCGGGACCACGGCGGCGCCGGCCGAGGCCGCCGGCCTGATGTCCGTCATCATCGCCGGCGCGCCGGCCGTCGCGGGGCCGCCGCCGACGGGCGCGCAGGCCCCGGAAATGGCCGAGCTGTGGCGCTACATCGACCGGCCCACCAACTTCCTGCTGACCGGCAACCCGGGCGCGCCGGAGGCGGTGGAGGCCGTCGAGAGCTTCACCGCAACGCCCGATCCGCTCGAGCTGAACGTGTTCTCGCAGGAGGCCGGGCAGAACACCGTGGGCAATGCCCTTGATGGCGCCGATGGCGGCACCGCGGACTGCGTGATGTGGGACGATGACCAGGAGGTCACGCTCAACCTGCGGATGGTGGGCAGCTACCACCTCGAGCAGATGCGGCTGGCCGCGTGGTTCGCGACCTCGTCGAGTAAGGACAGGCTGTTCCAGATCGCGCGCATCCGCCTGTTGGCCTCGAACGACGGGTTCGCGGCGGATGAGCAGGTGTTGGTGGACTTCACCGACGAGGAGATGCACGGGAACTGGGGCGCGCCGGGGCACGCGCCGGAGGATTACGAGTTCGAGCTGGACGCGGATGCGCGCGACCTGCGGCTGATCCTCACCCCGCGGCCGGGCACGGCCGTCTACGTGGCCGAGTTGGAGCTGTGGGGCAGCGGCGAGGGGCTGGCGGACCTTGTGATCGCGTCGGGCGGGGGCCCGGCCTACATGTTCAACTCGGTGCACGCCGCCGACCTCGACGGCGACGGCGTGGACGAGGTGCTCGCGGGCAGCTCGAACGGCAAGGTCTACTGCCTCGACGCGACGCGTCGGGCGAGATCCGCTGGGTCGAGGACTGCGACGCCGAGGTCAACTCGGTCACGACCGTGGACTTCGCGGGCACCGGGACGCCCGCGGTGGTGGCGGGCGCGATGGGCGGGCTGGTCATCGCCATCAGCCCCGAAGGCGAGCGGCTGTGGACCTACGAGGTGCCCTACTACAAGCGCACGCCAAACGTGCGCACGGTCTTCGGCGCCAACCTGATGGGCGACGGCCACGAGGTGGTCATCGCGGGCGCGGATAGCTGGCGCTACTACGCCATCGACGCGAGCGGCGATGAGCTGTGG
>JALGUI010000244.1 GCA_029820915.1 Candidatus Zipacnadia bacterium
TACCTGGTGGACCGCTACCCGTCGCTGCACGCCACGCCGTACCGGGTCGCCATGGACATGTGGCTGCTCGACGACACGCGCATGGCCGACATGTCGCGGCACGGGATCACGAACCAGCGCGTCGAGAGTTCCCACGAGGAGGCGGGCGAGCACCTCCGGCTTGCCCAGCAGTACCTGCGCGAGCGCACCTACGACAAGTTCTTCACCGCGGCTCGCGCGGCCTGGAGCTACGAGTCGCGCGCCTACCCGGACGTGCGCAGTACCGCCGACGACGTCGTGAAGGGCGTGATGTTCTACCTGGCACTGCTGATGCCGTTCGCGGTCTTCGCCGAGCGCCTGTTCGTGGGCGCCCGCGAGATCAAGGGCCAGATCATTGGCACGGTGGCCTTCTTCATCGGCATCTTCATCCTCATCGCGCTCGTCCACCCGGCCTTCGCCATCACCTTCACGCCCATGATCATCCTGCTCGCCTTCATCATCCTGGCGCTGACGGTGATCGTGGTCGGGATCATCATTCAGAAGTTCGAGGAGCAGATGCGCGAGATGCGGTGGGAGCAGACCGGCGTGCGCGAGGCGGACGTGGGCCGCCTGTCGGCGTCGGCCGCGGCCTTCAACCTCGGCATCTCGAACATGCGCCGCCGCAAGATCAGGACGCTGCTGACCTGCACCACGCTGGTGCTGCTGACCTTCACGGTGCTGTCAACCACGTCGATCAAGCAGACGATTCGCAGCAATCGGATCCGCCTGCCGCACACCGCCGCCTACAACGGCATCATGATCCGGGACAAGACCTGGACGCCGATCGGCGAGCCCACCACGCGCGTGATGCGCAACGAGTTCGGCGAGGACTTCGCGGTCGCGCCGCGCGCGTGGTACTTCTCGGCGCGCATCGGCGAGCAGTCGTTCGTGGATGTGTCGCGCGCCGGCGCCGGCTACTCGGCCACCGCCATGGTGGGCCTGACCCCCGAGGAGGAGTTCATCAGCCACCCGCAGGAGGCGCTGAGGGAAGGCGGCAGGTGGTTCACCGACGCCGACACCCTGGCCTGCGTCGTCCCGCAGGAGATGGCCGAGAAGCTGAACATCCAGCCCGAGGACGCCGGCAACGTCTTCGTCTCCGTCTTCGGCACCAGGCTGCGCGTGCTCGGGATCATCGACAGCGACAAGTTCAAGCGGCTCGAGGACCTGGACGGCGAGCAGATCACCCCGGTGGACTACCTGCTGATGCAGGAGCAGCAGGCGCAGCGGCAGTCCATGCAGGCCGGGGAGGAGGAGATGAGCGAGGACGAGTTGCGGGAGTACATCCACCTCACTCCCGACGCCGTGCTCATCGTCCCCTACAACTTCGTGATCAATGCGGGCGGCTCCCTGCGCTCGGTCGCGATCGGCATCCCGGAGGCCGATGAGGTCCGCGGGCACCTCGACGACCTCATGTCACGCATCGAGCTCAACCTCTACGCGGGCATCGGCGATCGGACCTTCCTGTGCAGCGCGGTCGGCACGACCGGCTTCCAGGGCGCCGGCGACATCCTCATCCCGGTGCTCATCGCGGCCCTCATCGTGCTCAACACGATGCTGGGCTCGGTGTATGAGCGCACCAACGAGATTCACATCTACAGTTCGCTGGGCCTGGCGCCGACCCACATCGCCGCGCTGTTCATCGCCGAGGCATCGGTGTACGCGGTGCTCGGCGCGGTCATGGGCTACCTGGTCGGCCAGATGGCGGCGAAGATCATGCTGCTGACCGGGGCGATGAGCGGGCTGTACCTGAACTACTCGTCGCTTGCGGCCGTGGCGAGCACGCTGATGATCATGCTGACGGTGCTGCTGTCGGTGCTGTACCCGGCGCGCGTCGCCTCCAGCATCGCCATGCCGGGCATCGAGCGGCGCTGGACGCTGCCCGAGCCCAAGGACGACATCATACGCATGGACCTGCCCTTCACCGTGACGGGCGACCAGGCGCTGGGCGTGAACGTCTTTCTGCTCGACTACCTGGCTGCGCACGCGGACTACTCCCTGGGGAATTTCTCGACGGGCAACCTCGAACTCGACGGGCGGGACTATGAGCTCGGGGAGGGGTATGCCTTGTCGGTCATGGTCTGGCTGGCGCCGTACGACCTGGGCGTGTCGGAGCACATGACGATCGAGACGGTGCCGACTGAGGACGCCGAGATCTACCAGATTCGCGTGGTCATCCAACGCGAGAGCGGTGACGAGGCGTCGTGGATTCGTGTGACGCGCAACTTCATTAACCTGCTGCGCAAGCAGTACCTGCTGTGGCGGACGCTGCCGACGCCGCTCAAGGGTGAGTTCGGCGCGCGCGGTCGCGCCATCCTGGCCGGAGAGGAGCTGCCCGACACGGCGGCGTAGCGGCGCGCCGCACCGCCGGCCGGTCACCGCGCTCGCCCGATCGCACTCGTACACGCATCTGGCGCCCGGAGGTGTCAAGTGGCTCAACTGGACCCCGAACTTGAACTATACCGAGGGCTGATGGACCAGCCCGAGGAGTACGAAGATGGTTTTGACGTCAAGACCATTATCGGGGCCATTTTCATTGGCCTTGTGATGATGCCCGGCGCGATCTACCTGGGGCTGGTCGTCGGGCAGAGCATGGGGCCGGCCGCCGAGTGGACGACGATCATCCTGTTCACCGAGGTGGCGCGCCGGTCGTTCATCACCCTCAAGCGCCAGGAGGTCTACATCCTCTTCTACATCGCGGCCGCCCTGGCGTCCTCCTCCGGTGGTCTGGCACTCGCCGGCGGCGTCTTCGCCGGCAAGATGTGGGACCAGTACTTCGTGCGCTCGCCCGCGGCACGTGGTCTGGGGATCGCCTATCAGATCCCCGAGTGGGTCGTCCCCGGGCCCGACTCCGAGGCACTGATGAAGCGTACCTTCCTTCACCCGGACTGGTACTACCCCATGGTGATCATGCTGATCGGGGTCATCCTCAGCCGCCTGAACTGGTTCGGGCTGGGCTACGTGCTCTTCCGCATCACCTCCGACTACGAGCGACTGCCCTTCCCGTTCGCGGCGATCGAGGCGCAGGGCGCGACGGCGCTGGCGGAGACCACGACGAAGACCGAGACGTGGCGCTGGCGGGTGTTCGCCATCGGGGCCATGATGGGCCTGGTGTTCGGCGCCTTCTACATCGGGGTGCCGACGATCACGGGCGTCATCATGACCAAGCCCCTGCAACTGCTGCCGATTCCGTGGGTCGAGCTCACGCGCAACACCGAGAGCGTGCTGCCGGCCGTGCCCACGGGGTTCGTGACGAACCTCGGTGCCGTCATCGCGGGCTTCGTGGTGCCGTTCTGGGCGGTCATGGGCAGCTTCGTCACGGCGGTGGCCACGTTCTTCCTGAACCCGGCGCTGTACCGCATGGGCGTGTTGCAGGAATGGACGCCGGGGATGGACACTATCCAGACGTCGTTCGCCAACCACGTGGACTTCTACTTCAGCATCAACATGGGCGTGGCGTTCGCGGTGGCGGGCATCGGCATCGCCGGGATCCTCGCCCACTTCCACCGCAACCGCAAGGCCGCCGACGAGGGCCGCGAGCAGGAGCCGGGGACGCTGGCGGGCATGCCCGGTCGCGGCGACATGCCGCTGTCTCTCGCCATCGCGATGTTCATCGTGTCCACGCTCGGCTACGTGCTGCTCTGTCGCCACCTGGTGCCCACATTCTCGCTGGCCTGGATCATCTTCTTCGGCTTCTTCTTCACGCCGCTCGAGTCGTACGTTGACGCCCGCATGAAGGGCCTCACCGGCCAGTGGGTGCGGATTCCGATGGTCAAGGAAGGCGTCATCATCCTCAGCGGCTACAAGGGGATCGACATCTGGTTCGCACCGATTCCCGAGTTCGACCACGGCGCGCGCGCGCAGCAGTTCCGCGTGCTCGAGCTGACCGGCAACAAGGTGATCTCGCTGGTCAAGGCCGAGCTGTTGATCCTGCCCATCATCGTCTTCTGCAGCCTGCTGTACTGGCAGTTCATCTGGCGCCTGGCGCCGGTCCCGTCGATGAAGTACCCGTACGCGCAGAAGATGTGGCATCTGTCTGCGCTACAGCGCGGGTTATGGCTGACGGCGACCATGACTGACAGGAGCCTGTTCCACCGCGCCTTCAAGTGGAAGCTTGTGGTGGGCGGCTTTGGCTTCGGCGTGACCACCTACAGCATCCTGGCGCTGCTGAGGCTGCCTACGCTGCTGGTCTACGGAGTGGTGCGCGGCATTGGGACCCTGCCCCACTTCGTCTTCCCCGAGGTAGTGGGGGCGCTGATCAGCCAGTTCTACATGATCCCACGCTTCGGCGCGCGCCGTTGGAAGCAGTACGCCACGGTGCTGTCCGCCGGATTCGCCTGTGGCATGGGCCTGGTCGGCATGGGCTCGGTGTCCTTCGCCCTGATCGGGCAGGCGGTGTCGCAGATGCCATACTAGCCCGCGCCGTCGCACG
>JALGUI010000245.1 GCA_029820915.1 Candidatus Zipacnadia bacterium
CGCAGACGCGATGCTCGACCCGGGCGACGTGTTCACCTCGCGGCAGATCGCGCGCGAGGATCACCTCTCGCGGCTGGGAGACCGGGTGGATGACGCGCTCGGGGCCGTCGTCGATGCGGATCGCAAGGTCGCCCAGGTTCGGCCATCCGTAGGCAGGGGCGGCGTGTGCACCGAGTCGGAGAACCAGCCCGGTCCCCTCGAAGCGGACCGTAAGTGCGGCGCCATCCTCTCCCGACGCCAGGCTTGGAGCCGGGGCGTAGCGGAACCTGCTCTCGTACCAGTAGCCCTCGCGCGTGAGGCTTGGAGCCGGGGCGTAGCGGAACCTGCTCTCGTACCAGTAGCCCTCGCGCGTGACGTGCTGCTCGTCACCGGCGGGGATCCAGGCGACCGAAGCGGCCATCGCGACACCTCCGTGGACCAGCGCCGCCATCGTGAGCACTCCGAGCCGGACATGTCGCACGGCTGTCACCTCACCGCGACAAGCGGTAACCCAGCCCCACCGTGCCGGTGCACCGTGCTGCGTGCGCGCAACGCCTACCCGCCGCCGGCGGCACCCAGCAGCTCGGCCAGCATCTCCTCAAGCGCGTCCACCGTACGCCGCACCGGCTCGCCCATCTCGTCGCCGAGGCCCACGCGCGTCATGTCCGGCTGTACGCCGACGACCCATGTGTCGGCACCCGCGTCGAGCTCGAGGAAGTGCGCCACCATCTCCAGCGAGGGCCGGTGGGTGACGCCGGGTGTAGGCGGGATGTCCTGCGCGCGGATCAGCCGCACCTGCCCCGGCTCGCCGCCGAAGTCGGCGGCGTCGAGGATCAGCACCAGCTCCGGGCGCAGGTCGGCGGCCTTCACCGCATAGTCCTCGGGCAGGTCGAAGGCGACGAAGACCTTCACCGGGACGCGATCCTCGAGGCGCTCGGCGAGGAGCACGCCCACCCCATCATCGCCGCGCAGGTCGTTGCCCACGCCCATGACCACGACCTTGCGGCTCGCGATCAGGGCCTGCAGCTCCTCGCGCAGCGCGGCCAGTTCTTCGCGTGTCGGGTGCATCGGCGGCATCGCTCCTCGCGGCCCGGGCTGCGGTCGAAGGTGCAGTTCGCCGACAACGCATCGCGACCTGTCCGGCGAAGGGAAACGGGGAGGGCCGCGGTGGCCCTCCCCGTGGTGGATCGCACCGGCGTGCCGCGGTCAGGCGGCCTCGGGCTCGGCGTCGGCTTCCCGCTTGGGCTCCTGCGTCAGCAGCGACACCACGATGAGCACGGCGAAGCTGAGCGGTATCGAGATGATCCCCGGGTTGCTGAACGGGATGGGCGCGGTGGCCGGGTCCAGCCCGAACTGCGTGTAGACCGCGGGCGAGAACCCGATCAGAGTCAGCGCGGAGACGATGCCCACGAAGATCGAGGCGGTGATGCCCTTGGCCGTGGTCTTCGCCCAGAACAGCAGCATCAGCAACGCGGGCAGGTTGGCCGACGCCGCAATCGCGAAGGCGAGGCCCACCAGGAAGCTGACGTTCATCCCCTTGAACAGGATGCCCAGCACGATGGCGAAGGCGCCGACCACAACCGCCGCTATCTTCCCTATCCGCACCTTGCCCCGGTCGTCCATCTTCATCTTGAGGTAGCGGTCGCACAGGTCGTGGGCCACAGCCCCGGAGGCCGCCACGATCAGCCCGCTCACGGTGCCGAGGATGGTCGCGAACGCGATCGCCGAGATGATCGCGAACAGCAGGCCGCCAAACGAGCGCGCCAACAGCGGTCCGGCCATGTTGTTGTCCGCGGGGTTGAGCACCCCGTTGATCGTCGCGCCCAGGCCCATGTACAGCGTCAGGATGTAGAAGAACCCGATGGCGGCGATCGCCACGATAGTGGACTTGCGGGCGCTGGCCTGGTCGGGCACCGTGTAGTACCGAATCAGGATGTGCGGCAGGGCCGCGGTGCCGCAGAACAGGGCCAGCATCAGCGAGATGAAGTCCAGCTTGTCGATCGGGCTGCCCTCCACCTTGAACTTCAGCCCCGGGCGCATGAGCCGGTTGCCGGGGGTCAGGGCGGAGTAGTAGACCATGACGGCGCCGTCGTTGCGGTCGGTGAACTTCGCCTTCTGCCACCGCCGCACTATCGTGTCCTCGTCGGCCATGGCCGACAGGAACGCGAACGGGCCCGTGCGCCCCTTCGGCGGGTTGGTTTGCCCGCGCACCTGCTCGAGGTTCCCGACCTGCCGGAGCTGATTGTCCTCCGAGGCCGGCGCGCCATTGACAAGGTGCCGGCCATCGGACGTCGTCACCGAGGACTGCGTCTCCTCGAGGGTCACGCCGGCCGGCGTGCGGTTGACCATCCACCAGGTCTCCGCGCCTCCGTGCGCCAGCTTGACGAAGGTGGCCGTGGCGGTAGCGGTGAGACTGACCTCCTGCGTCTCAACGACGTCCCAGCCAGGCTCGGACACAGTCAACTGCCCGCCGGTCTCTTCGGCGGCCAGCGATTGGTACTCATAGAACGACTCCCTGCCGCCCTGATCGGGCCTGGTGGTGAAGCCGCGCATGAGGACCGCGACGACGAGCACGGTCGAGAAGATGATTAGCAGCAGGCCCTTGAGGAACTGCACGTAGGTGGTGGAGGTCATGCCCGCCGTGGCGACGATGGTGATGACGACGGCGCCGACCATCAGCACGCCCCAGTGATGCTGCAGGCCCAGCAGCGGCTCGACCAGCACGCCCGCGCCGACCATCTGGGGGATCAGGTAGAAGACGGACACGATCAGGGTGCTGATCGCCGCCGCCAGCTTGATGCCGCGCGAATCGTACTTCGCATCGACGGCGTCCGCGAAGGTGTACTTGCCGAGGCGCTTCATCGCCTCGGCGACCACGAACAGAGCCACGATCCACCCGGCCAGATAGCCAATGGAGTACAGGAACCCATCGTAGCCGACGGTCGCGATCATGCCGCAGATGCCCAGGAAGGAGGCGGCGGACAGGTAGTCGCCGGCGAAGGCGATCCCGTTGACGCCCCAGTGGATCTGCCCGTGCGCAGCGTAGTAGCCGGCCGCCGTCGTCGTCCTCCGTGCCAGGTAGAACGACATCCAGAGGACAAAGAGTACGAACACCAGGAAGACGATGATGGTCATATCAGTTCGTGTCCCCTTCGGCGGCATCGACGCGCGCGGCTTCCTCGCGGGCCCGACACAGCCCGTCATAGATGAGGGCCAGGATCAGCGCCACGACAATCAGCGCAAAGCCGTAGACCGTCGCGAGGTTCAGGCCCGCGAGCACCTTGCTCTCCATCGCCCGGGGGCTGGCCAGGTTCAGGGCCACGAAGCCCGCGTAGAAGAGCGTGTAGCAGATGAACATCCACACGCCCAGGCGCGTCTTGTACCCGGCGGCAGCGTCCTCCGCCACCACGGCGGATGGCTCGTGCGACATGTTGGTGGCTCCTCTCTGTTGGCAGCCTGACAGGGGCAAGCGAAGAAAGGCCCGAGCCCCTCCCCCTGTGTCCGCCTATGCGTCGTGCGGCGGTTCCTCCTCCGTCAGGGGCGTACAGTACACTGTCGGCGGCGCCACGCGAGGGCGTGGTGCCGCCGGCTGCGGAGAGACGATTAGCCATTACCCGGCCGGAGTCCTCCCCCGAAGCAATAAGAGTTCGCGGTCGGCTCACCTCACGCGGGAGCGAGATACGCCGGGCGGAGGTGCACGACCCCGCCGCGCGGCCGCGGCAGGGGCGGTTTCGGGCCTCACCGGCGCCGCGCAGCACGCCGGGGCGAGTCCCCCTGCACGGGAGGATTCGCCTGCGGGCGCGCGAACACTCCCGCGACGAGGCGTCCACGCCGGGACCGCCGCGGGACATGGAGGCATGCCGATGTCCGAGGGCACGCTGCCGACCACGACTATCGAGGGCCACGAGATCGGCCGGCTGGTGATCGGCACCAACTGGTTCCTGGGCTACTCGCACATCAGCGCCGCGAAGAGCAAATGGATCCGGCGTTACCAGGACGCCGAGAAGATCGCGCGCGTGCTCGAGGTGTGCACCGCGGGCGGCATGAACGCCATCGTCGCGCCGGTGAGCGAGCTGCTGACCGAGGCCATCGACCTGCACCGGGCGCGCACCGGCCGGCATATCATCCAGGTGCTGACACCTGGCGGCGCAACCACCGAGGAGCTGAAGGTCGGCATCGATGAGTGCGCGGAGCTGGGCGCCGAGTTCTGCTTCCCGCACACTTCATGGACCGACGCGCGCCTGCACCCGGCGACCAACGAGATCTCGGAGTACGAGGAGGTCGCTGCCTACATCCGCAGCAAGGGCATGGCGCCGGGGCTGTCCACGCACCGGCCCGAGGCGATCGTGGTCGGCGACCGCGCGGGCTACGACATCGCCGCGTACATCCAGCCCCTCAACCCCATCGGCTTCCTCTGCGCCGTCGAGACCGACTGGGTCGCCGGCGTCATCAACAACTCCCCCACGCCGATCGTCGTCATCAAGCCGCTCGCGGCGGGGCGCGTCAACCCGCCCACCGGCCTGGGCTTTGCCTTCACCAACATCAAGCCCATCGATGTCGTGTGCATCGGCCTGCTGTGTGAGGAGGAGGCGGAGGAGGACCTGGAGATCACCCGCCAGATTCTCGCCGCCCAGCGCGCGCAGGTCGAGCTGCAGTACACGCGCTCGAAGGCGATGATCGCCGACGA
>JALGUI010000246.1 GCA_029820915.1 Candidatus Zipacnadia bacterium
CCGGCACTCCCGCCGCCCAGGCGACCTCTCTCGCCGTCTCGCTCCATTCGTTGGCCGGATCGCCATCGTCTATCGGCGGCAGGCAGGCGATCACCAGCGCCTTCGTCTCATCGGCGGCCCGCGCCAGGAGCCGCGAGAAGTCCCGGCGGAAAGCACTGACGGGGCGCCCCCAGCCCATGTCATTGCCGCCAAACTGGACGAAGAGGAGATCGGGACCCTCGAGCACTACCTCCTCGCGCAGCCGTCTCAGGGCATCGGCGGTCGTCTCGCCGGGATGACCTTGCACCACTGCCTCAATCCTGCTCTCAGGGAAGCTGTACCTGAGCGTATCGGTCACGATACGGTGGCAGACGTGGCGACCGTCCGTGCCCCAGCCCGCGGTCAGGGAATCGCCGAAGGCGATGACCCACACGGTCCCTCCCCTCTGGAGACCGGCGAGCAGATCCCCGCCCCGTGCCTGCATCTCAAGCGACCGCGTCGGCCAGCCCTGGTCCTGCGCCCACGCCGCGGCGCTGCCCACGGCGGTCAGCACCAGCACCAGCACGCACAGCAGGCGAGGAGCCGCTCCGCGCGATCGTCGCCGACGCGTCTCGCTATCGGGCGTGCGTGGCGATGGACATGCCCCAGACCGATGGTGGGAATCCATGTCGTCAGGTCCTCCTGACCCTCGTCCGTGCCGCGTGATGATGCGCGACACTAGTGCTTGCTGGCGGTAGTTCGCGTACCGTCGTGCCGACCTCCCCCGCCGGTCCCGCCCAGAGGCGGGACCGGCACCCCCTCCGTTCCGGAGGGGGAACAAAAATGCTTCTTCCTGGACTGAGTGGCTAGCGCATTTACGCTTCCTTATGTGTTCTCCCCCTCTCCGCCCGCAGCTTGCTGCGTCCGGAGAGGGGGCCGAGGGGTGAGGTCAGGCATCCCGCCGATCGTACGCCTAATTGCGCAACGAGGCACTAGTTCGCCCCTTCGTCCGCCGGTCCTCTGGCGCCGGCGGTGCGTGTTTGGGCCTGGCGCACGACCAGTGGTCCGCCTGCGCCGCCAGCCAGCCCGTCCGCGTTGGCGCGCGCCCTCACGCCACAACACTATTGACTCCGATGCTACGCTATGCTACGTTCTGATACGTCCTGTTCGCCTGCGTCGCGAGAGCAACCGCGCCGAACGCCGAGCCACACGGGGAGACCGCGGGACACGATGCGCCGCAAGGGGTTCACGCTGATCGAGCTCCTGGTCGTCATCGCGATCATCGCGATCCTGGCCGCGATCCTCTTCCCGGTCTTCGCTCGGGCCCGTGAGAAGGCCCGCCAGACGAGCTGCCTGAGCAACCTCAAGCAACTGGGAGCGGCGGCGATCATGTACGCACAGGACTACGACGAGATGTACGTCGCCCACTGCCACCGCCCCGACCTTACCGGCCCTGTGCTCGCCTACTGGTTCGAGATGCTCCAGCCCTATACAAACAACCGGCAGGTGTTCGTGTGCCCCACCCATCGCGGGGCCGCGGGCGGGCACAACGTCGTCGGGAGTTACGGCTACATCTGCACGGGCTTCACCCTCAACCCAAGCAGCCCCAACTACGTTGGGCTGCCACACTACGGCTTGCTCTCTCAGGTTCACCTGCCCGCCGAGATGATCATGATCGGTGAGTCCACCAAGGCGACCTGTCGCGTCTGCCCTCACTACCACGTGCAGGACAGCGACCACATTCCGCCCGTCCACCACTACCCCGAGGACCTGAGCCGCCACAACGGTGGGGCCAACTACATGTTCTTCGACGGCCACGCCAAGTGGTACAGGTACGAGCAGACGCTGTCGCCGCACAACATGTGGAAGAACCTCCTCTAGCGTCTACTTGCGGAAACCCGAGTACTCACGAGTCGATAGGCGAGGGCGCCTGTCGTACGAATCTGTTTTCGGGAAACGCAGTTGAGAACCATGCCGTAGTGCGGGCGCCCTGCGCTCGCAGCGCGAGCGCTCTGGAGTTTGCTCTGCAAACTCCCCAGAGGTCGCCGAGCGACCTCACCTGCACACGCCGTTGGAGCCAGATCACAGCACGCGGACTCATACAACTTGGTACTGGTCACGCGCGCAGCGTGCAGGGCCGGTCAGGAGGATGGCACGGCATGCGCACCTACCAACTGGTTGGTCTCCTGGTCGTCGCCTCCGCGCTCTCGTTCGTCATCGGCCTGAAGGTCGGCGAGCGTCGGGCCTCGTCGGGCCTGCAGGCCGCGGACATGCAGTGCGACTGCTGGCCGCAACCGTCCTACGACTCCCCGGCGGCCGCGGCCGGGGGCGAGGACGCGCCCGCGATACCCCCGATCCCCGGCCTGCCCTGCATCGTCGAGTTCGGCTCAGACGAGTCCGAGGCCTGCCGCCAGATGGAGGAGCTTCTGAACGACCTCGCGCCGCAGTTGGAGGGCAGGGCGGGCGTCGTCATCATCGACACCGACGTCCATCGTGCCGAGGCCGAACGCTGGCGGCTGCGCATCGTCCCCACCCACGTCTTTCTCGATGCCACCGGCGAGGAGGTCTCCCGCTACGAGGGCCCTCTCTCTGCCGAGGAGCTCCTGGCGGGTCTCAGGGCCGCCGGTGCCCGGCTCGAGGAGCATCCGTGAACACCGAGATCGGCGGCCGCATTGCAGAGGCCATGGCGGCCGGGAGTCCCTGGCTGCTGCCGCTGGCGTTCCTCGGCGGCCTGTGCACCTCCCTCAACCCGTGCGCCTACCCGCTGATGGCCGCCGTCGCCGGCTACGTGTGGACGCACGGCGAGCGGCGCCGAGCCCGCAGCGCTCTTATCGCGAGCGCCTTCGTCCTGGGCCTGGCGTTGACCTACAGCCTCCTCGGGGCCCTCGGCGGCTTCGTCGGGCCTCTGTTGGGTCTGTCGCGGCAGACCTGGTCCTGGCTGGTCGGCGGCATCTGCATCGCCGCCGGCTTGGTCATGGCGCAGGTGCTGCCGCTTGAGTTCGCGAGCGTCTCGATGCTCGGACGCTACTGGGACCGCCTGCGCGGCCTTCCCGGCGCACTGGCCCTTGGGCTACTCCTGGGCGTGGTGGCCACGCCGTGCGCCACGCCCCCACTGGTGATCATCGTCTCGGTCGCCGCCGCTCAGCAGGCGGTCGCCTTCGGCGCTCTCCTGCTGTTCGTGTATGGCATCGGCCACGCGATCCCCGCGGTCCTGATAGGCCTGCTCGCCGGGGGCCTGACCGCCCTCGAGCGGCCGGCCCCGTACGGCCGGATCTTGCAGGTCGCCGGCGGGTGGCTTATCATTGCAGTTGGTTTCTACCTCATCATCGTGGCGTGAGCGCGAACGCCGGCCGGGAGGAGCACCGTGCGCTACCTGACCGTTAGCCAGGCCGCCGAGCGGCTGCAGCTCAGCGTGCCCACCGTCAAGCGCTACATCTATGACGGCAGGCTCAGCTCTACCAAGCTCCCCGGCGGCCAGCACCGCATCCCCGAGAGCGAGATCCGGCGCCTGCTCTCTCCCGAGGGCCCGGAGGCCCACACGGCACCGCCGACCGCGCCGGACGCCACCACGGACGAGCGCCTCGCCGTTGTGGAGCGCTGGGTGACCGAGCTTGAGGCCGAGGTCGAGCGCCTCTCCGCCGGACTGGCGGTCGTGTCCCGCTATTGCTCCCTCGTCACCGAGTCGGAGGAGGAACAGCACATGGCGGAGTCCACGCCCGGCGCTCGCGTCCAGGTCCTGGGGCCAGGCTGCCGGCGCTGCGACGCGCTTCATGAGCTTGTCGTCCGCGTCCTGCGCGACCTGGACCGCACGGACGTGGCGGTTGAGCACGTGACCGAACTGAACCGCATAGTCGTGTTCGGCCCGGTCGTCACTCCCGCGCTCGTCATCGACGGCGAGCTTGTCCTCAGCGGCCGTGTGCCCGATGAGAGCGACCTCCGGGAGCTGCTGGGAGGCCACCTGGGCTGATCACCAGCTCGCCAGCGCCGCCCCGGGCACGCCGCGGCAGGTGGAGAGTCCGCGCCCGTCGAGTGGTGCGTAGCGGGAGTTCCCCTCCCGCCCGTGGAGCGTCTCGGCCGCCGGGGCCTACTCCTGTGCGAGGCGGACGATCGCGGCGCTCCAGCCCTCCGCGATGCGAAGCTCGGTGCAGGTCCTGCCATCCACGGTGCGCAGCGGGGCGTCGAAGTCCACGACCTCGCGCCCCTCCTCATCGAACACGTGCACTTCGTGCGGGGAATCGTCGCCCCAGCCGAAGAGCCCGCTGCGGTTGGTGACGATGCGCTCGGCGCCGATGATGTAGCCCTCGTGAAGCTCGACGGGCGTGAGCGGGAACATGTAACTCGCGAGCGTCGGGTACTCAGGGAAGACGCGCTGGCTGTACCAGTTGTAGACGCAGCCGTAGTCGAGGGCCCGCACCATCCACCGGTAGGCGTCCTGGATGGTCCGCTCGGTG
>JALGUI010000008.1 GCA_029820915.1 Candidatus Zipacnadia bacterium
ACGGAGGGGCCGCTCCTCGCGCCGCCCCCGGCGGCGCGAGGAGTGACGCCTGCGCGGTTGTGTTGCGCAGGCGTCAGGTTCCATTGGAGAAGCCTCTGGCTTCTCTCGGCCCGCACATGACCGTAGTCCCGCCCGTGGGCGGGAGCAAACGACGCAACGGCCGGGCCGGCATGGAAGCTGAGGCGCCGGCGCGCCTCACCCTCGCGCGGACCCCGCCCGTGGGCGGGATCCGACACTCGGGCAGCCCCTCCGTACGACAACCACGTACCGCCCAGACGCGCCGACCGCGCCCCTCCGTACGACAACCACGTACCGCCCAGACGCACCGACCGCGCCTGAGATGTGGGTAATGCGTAGCTGCACGCAGGTATCCGCCGGCCGGGCGGAGAATGCACGCGCGCACTTAACCAGGGAACAAGCGAGGGAGCGAGCATGAAGCAGGCACTGATCGTCTGGGGCGGCTGGGAGGGCCACGAGCCGAGGGAGGTCGCCGAGGTCCTCGCCGGGGCGCTGGAGGGCGAGGGCTTCGACGTCGAGGTCGCGGACACGCTCGATGCGTTCCGGGACGAGGAGAAGCTCAAGGGCCTCGACCTGATCGTCCCGGAGTGGACGATGGGCGAGATCGAGCCGGAGCAGCTCAAGCCGCTGCTGGCGGCGGTGACAAGCGGCGTCGGCATCGCGGGCCTGCACGGGGGGATGGGCGACGCCTTCCGCCAGCAGACCGAGTTCCAGTTCATGGTCGGCGGCCAGTGGGTGTCGCACCCCGGCGGCGGGGGCGTGACCTACGCAGTCGAGATCACGAAGCCGGAGGACCCGATCGTGGCGGGCATCGAGGACTTCGAGGTCACCAGCGAGCAGTACTACATGCACGTGGACCCGAACAACGAGGTGCTGGCGGTTACGGTATTCCCGGACTACGGGCCGGCGGGCGTGCCGGTGGTGTGGAAGAAGATGTATGGCGAGGGGCGCGTGTTCTACAGCTCGCTGGGCCACAGCGCCGACGTGGCCGCCCAGCCCGAGCCGCTGGCGATCATGACGCGCGGGATGAAGTGGGCCGCGTGCGACCTGTAGCGGAGGACCGCTCCGCCCAGACCGGGCTGGCGGTCCGACAGCAGCACCGCGTAGGCCGGGCTTCCAGCCCGGCAACGTGGTGGGCGCTCAGGTGCATCAGGCCAGTTCACTGACGCGACGCAATCAGCGAGGAGAGCACAACCAATGGCACTGACACCCGGAATCATGTGGATGGGCAAGATCTACCCGCCGGTCTGGCACGGCGAGGAGCTGGCGCCGGCCGAGCTGTTCGGCAACCTGCGGGGCATGGGCGTGGAGGGCATCGACATCTTCGCCCGCGCCGCGGAGCAGTACGGCGCCGACACGCTCCAGGCGGCGCTGAACGAGAGCGGCCTGAAGTGCTCGTGCTACTACATCGCCGCCGATCTGGTGACCGACGATCCGGAGAAGAAGCAGGCGGCCGATGAGGCCTTCCCGATGGGCATCGACATCGCGCAGCAGCTCGGCGCGCCAATCTGCTTCACCCACGGCTCCCAGCACGCCCACGCGGGCGAGGAGAACCTGCAGCGCTACATCGACCGCCTGGGCGAGAAGCTGCAGCTCTTCAAGGCCACCGAACTGACGCTGGTGATCGAGAACGCCGGCTTCCTGCTGCACGCCGCCGACCCGATGGTGCGCGTGTGCGAGGCGCTGGGCGACGAGGGCCTGCGCCTGTGCCCGGACACCGGCAACTTCACGCTGTGGGGCCAGGACGAGATCGACGCGGTCACCAAGTGCCTGCCCTGGACCGTCCACTTCCACATCAAGGACTACGCGGAGCGCTCGGAGGAGGACGGCGTGGTGCGCGGCAAGGAGGCCGTGCTCGGCCAGGGCATCACGCCGGTCGAGACGATCATCGGTATCCTCAAGGACGAGGGCTGGTCGGGAGTGTTGGCCTGGGAGCCGGGCCCGCAGGACGAGGAGGGCGTGACCGAGAGCGTGCGCGAGCTGCTGCGCCTGATCGGGTAGCCGAACCCGCGAACAGGAGGGAACGCCGATGGCGGATATCCTGGTGGTCTACTTCAGCAATACGGGCCACACGAAGGCGATGGCCGAGTGCGTCGGCGACGCGGCGGCGGAGGTGGAGGGGGTCAAGGTGACCGTGCTGCCGGTCGAGGAGGTCACGGCCGACGACCTGCTCGACTACGACGGCATCGTCATGGGCTCGCCGGTCTACTACGGCACGATGGCCGCGCCGCTCAAGGCGCTCATCGACGACTCGGTCAAGCACCACGGCAAGCTCGAGGGCAAGGTCGGGGGCGCGTTCTCATCGTCGGGGGTTATCGGCGGCGGGAACGAGACGACGCTGCTGAGCATCATCGGGACGCAGCTCGTGCACGGCATGATCGTCAAGGGCGTGGCGCGGGGGCCGCACTACGGCCCGACCTGCCAGGGCGACCCGAACGAGGACGCGCGAGAATGCTGCGCCGACTACGGCCGCATGGTCGCCGAGCTGTGCGTGAAGCTGTTCGGATAGTGCTTGCTGGCGGAAGCTCGTGTGCTGTAATCTGCTTCCAACGGCGTGTGCAGGCGAGGGCGCCCGCACTACGATTGGGGTGTCTGTTCCCTCTCAGCGCAGCGATCCGTACGACGGGCGCGCTCGCCTGTCGAAGCCGTTAGTACGCGGTTTTCCGCAAGTGAGCACGGGCCCGCGACGGAGCAGCGATGGCGGGCGGGCCCCGGCGTCGGGGCCCGCCCGCATGTACGGTCGCCGGTCAGTGGCGCCGACGCTCGCGGGCGGCCAGGATGCGCAGGTTGACCACCTGCGACAGCTCGATCCCCGACAGCCGCATGATGCGCCGCGTGAAGTGATTGTTGCCGACCGCCGCCGGCGAACGCGCGTCGCTGCCGGCCACGAACTTCACGCCCGCGCGCGCGAACGCCTGCAGCACCGACGACCACTGGCGCGCGAACTCGTCGAGGGGCAGCTCCGGGTGCCACCACCACGCCGTGGCGGCCAGCTCGAGCGCCACATCGCGGTCGGCCATCAGGTGCGCGAGGTCCCGGACGAAGGCCCGCGGCAGCTCCTCAGGAGTCAGCGGCGCGGGGAAGCGGCCGAGGTTGAAGGGGTTGGCGATCACGTCCACGTGCCCGCTCTCCACGGCGGCGGAGTAGGCGGCGAAGACGCGATCGAGGAGCTTCGAGCGATCGGCCGGAACGCCGGTCGCGATACCCTCGGTCTGTTCCCCCAGGCCCGCCAGCACCAGCCGCGCCCGGCCCAGGTCCGCCCTGGGCAGCCCGAGCGTCCCGCGCGCGTCGAGGATGGCCAGCTCGGCCCCGGCGATCACGGCGATCCGGCTGCGCGCCGCGACGCGCTCGACCGCGCGGACTCGCTCTTCGAGGTCCGCCGTCTCGGCATCGACGCGGTCGGTGATGGCGATGCTGTCGAGGCCCACCGCCTCGGCCGCGCGCACCATCTCCAGCACCGTGCCCTCCCCGTCGCCGAGGACGGTGTGCGTGTGAGCGTCATGCGGAGGAACGGGTCGGGGCAGGTCCTCCATCGCGCGCCTCCCCTCACCCCGGTGTCAGGACGCGATCAGCCCGCGCATGTACTCCAGCGACGCGCGCGCGGCCTCGTCGGGCGCGTCGGCGATATCGAACAGGTCCACCGTCAGCCGGCCATCGAAGCCCGTCGCGCGCAGGTCGCGCAGCACACCCGGCAGGTCCATCTCGCCGGTCCCCGGCACCAGGTGTCGGTGCACGCCTCCGGCGATGTCCTCGAAGTGCGCCGCGATGATGCCGTCACCCAACATGGCGATGGCCGCCGACAGGTCGTCCTCGGTCAGGAAGGCGTGACCGACGTCGAGGTTGACGCCGAGCGCCGCCGAGCCCATGCGTTCGATCAGCGCCTGCATGTCGTCGCAGCCGTGCACGAGCAGGCCGGGCTCGGGCTCGAGGGCGAGCGTGACGCCAAGCGCCTCCGCGCGCTCGAGCTGCGCCGCGAGCTGCGCGTGGAACTGTGCCTCGAGGTCCGCGGGCGCCTCGGGCCCCGGCCGCGGCGAGTTCACGATCAGCACCTCGCACCCGAAGGCGGGCGCGAGCTCAACGGCCCTCAGCGCGCGCCGCCGGCGGACCGGCGGCGGGTCGCGATCGCCGTGGTAGCTGACGGTCGCAAGCGTCGTCCCGGCCTCGGCGGCGACGCGCGCCAGCTCCTCGCAGCGCGCCTCGTCCAGGCCCTCGGCCTCAAGGCCGGGATGCTCGAGACAGACCTCGACGCCGTCGTAGCCGATGGCGGCGATGCGGCGGATGGCCTCATCGGCGCGGAAGTTGCGGTAGCCGATAGTGCGAAAGCCGATGCCGGTCGCGGCGCCTGCCTCCGCTGTAGCGTCCACAGTCACGGGTAGCGGTCCCTCCATCCGTGGCGACCGATCAGAGGCACGAAGACGCACGGTATGCCGTCGCGCTCGATGAATTCATCGCCGTCGCGATCGATGATCATCAGACACTGGGTCATGCGGCTGCCGACCGGGATGACGAGCCGGCCGCCATCGGCGAGCTGCTGCTGCAGGGGCTCGGGCACCGCGGGTGCGCCGGCGGCAACGATGATGCGGTCGTAGGGCGCGTGCTCGGACAGGCCGTCGGTTCCGTCGCCGACGACGATGTGTACGTCGTCGTAGCCGAGGTCGTCGAGCACCGCGGCCGCCCGTTGTGCCAGCGTCTCGACGATCTCGAGCGCCCACACCTCCCGGCACAGCTCCCCGAGCAGCGCGGCCTGGTAGCCGGATCCGCCGCCGACTTCGAGCGCCGTCATGTCCGGCTCGCAGGCCAGGACCTCGAGCATGGTCGCGACCATGTACGGCTGTGAGATGGTCTGGCCCTCCCCGATGGGCAGAGGGCGGTCGAGGTAGGCAGCGTGGCGGCCGGCGTCGGGCACGAAGCACTCACGCGGGACGCTCGCCATCGCGTCCAGCACGCGTTGGTCGCGGATGCCGCGCGCTCGAAGCTGAGTGTCCACCATCCGGCGCCGCAACTGGGCGAACTGCTCAGCGTCACCGTGCCGGCTCAACACGCCCCTCCTCTCCCGCGCGCGGCTCGACTTGCTCGGCACTGCAGCGATGGCGGCGGGCGGGCGCCCCGCCCATGCCCGCACCTCGTGCGCATGAGCAGGTATTCGCGAGGACACCGGAGAAAACCTTGTCGCGCGGGCGGCGGCAAGTGCGTCGCCGCCTCTGCGTGTTGACTTTAAGCCCCCATGGGGAGGAGGTGACACCAGTTGGCCGACGATGCCCTCAAGCCCGGCGGCACGCGGGATCGCGGCGACGACTCCGACGTCTTCGTCGCCTTGGTGCGTAGCGCCATCATCATTGCCCTCGTCCTGCTGCCATCGCTGGGCATGCTGCGTCAGACCCCGCGCATCGTGCAGTTCGCCGCGGTGGTAGCCGCGGTCTACACCCTCGCGTTGTTCGTGTCACGACTGGCCGGCCGCTGGCTGCCCCTGCAGCGGCCGCTGGCCACTGGCGTCGATCTCCTCCTGTGCACGGCGGCCATTATCGGGTGGCCCGACCAGACGCAGGTGCTCTTCCAGGTCTACTACATCGTCGTGATCGTCGCGGCCATGTGGTTCGGCCGGCGAGGAGCGGTGATCACCGCGGCCATGGCGATGGCCAGCTTCGTCGCAGCGGAGCAGTACCTCGCGCGCGCTGAGCTCAGCTCTCTGGAGGTCCTGAAGCTGCTGCTCTTCTACGGGGCGCCCGTCCTGCTCATCCTCGCCCTGGTGAGTTCCTACGTGCTGCGCGCGCGGGAGCGGGAGCGGGCCCGTGGCCTGCGGCTCGCCCACGAGCTGCAGCTCGCGCGCACTATGCAGCACGACATGCTGCCCGAGGAGCTCCCCGAGGCCGAGGGCTATGAGTTGGCGGTTCGGCTGGAGGTGGCCCGCGAGGTCAGCGGCGACCTCTACGGCTTCCTCCCGGTGACCGAGGGCACAATGCTGGTGTGGGTGGCGGACGTGGCGGGCAAGAGCGTGCACGGGATGATGCACGTGTCGATGCTGTACTCGCACCTGCGCGCCGCGGCCCTGGAGGGCCTGGCGCCCGCGGCGATCGCCGACCGCGTGAACCGGGGCTGCTACGACGCCCTGCAGCCCTCCAGCTTCGCGTCGGTATTCATCACGCAGTTGCACCTGGTCACCGGCCGGCTGACCTACACCAACTGCGGGCACCCGCCGCCACTGCTGCTGCGCGGCGGGACGACCGATGACGTGCTGCGCCTGTACACCAACACGCCGCTGGTCGGCGTCACCACGGAGCCGGGCTACCTGCAGCTTTCCACGCAGATGCGGCCGGGCGACGTCCTGGTGAGTACGACCGACGGGGTCCAGGAGGCTCGGGCGCCGGACGGCCGAATGTTCGAGGACGAGGGACTGATCGAGGCGCTGTCGCGGATGCCGGGCGCCTCGGCGGCCGAGGTGGCCACCGAGGTGGTACGCACCGTCCGCGAGTTCAGCCGAGGCCCGCTGCGCGACGACGCGATCGTGGCCGTGGTGCGGCGCGTCGGCTAGCGCATGGAGCGGATGACGCCGCGAACGCGCCCGATGATCTGGACGTCGGCGGCGAAGATCGGGTCCATGCTCGAGTTGGCGGGCCGCAGCTCGACGCGGTCGGGGTGGCGGTAGAAGTGCTTCACGGTCGCCTCGTCGCCCAGCAGCGCCACCACGATCTCGCCATCCTCGGCCGTGGGCTGCTGGTTGACCACGACGAGGTCGCCGTCGAGGATGCCCGTCTCGATCATGCTGTCGCCGTGGACCTCGAGCAGGAACAGGTCGCCGGGGCCGAAGAGATCCTCGGCCGTGGGCACGAGCCGCTCGATGTTCTCGGTGGCCAAGATGGGCTGGCCGGCCGCGACGCGCCCGACCAGCGGCAGGTAGCGCGTCCGCCCGCGCCGCTCGTCACGGCCGCCATCGGCCACGCGCAGCGCCCGGGTGAGCGAACCGTCGCGCGAGATGAAGCCCTCCTCCGCGAGGACGCGCAGGTGATAGTGTACGCTTGAGCTTGACTTGAGCCCGATCGCCGCGCCGATCTCGCGCACGGTGGGAGGGTAGCCGTGCTCGTCAATGGTGCGGGCGATGAAGTCCACGATCTGCCTGCGTCGCTGCGTCAACTGCTCCGCGGGGCTCATGGGCGCGATGCCTCCTGCGTCGTTGTGTTGCGACCGGGGGCAGGCGGACCGATGGTCTGCTCCTCGCCGCTGCCGTGCGCATCATAGCACAATCGCCGGACGAAGGCAAACGCCCGTTCGATATCTCGCGGCGGCCGCGCGCTGCCGCGGCTGCAATGACGGACGAGGAGCGCTGTCACATGCAGGTCGCCGAACTGGAGGAGATGTACCGGCTCGAGGACACCTACTGGTGGTTCGTCGGCCGCCGGCGCATGGTGCGCAGGCTCATCCGGAAGTACGCCGCCCGCCCGTGGCCGCTCAAGATACTAGACGCGGGCTGCGGCACCGGAGGTACCCTGGGGGCCCTCGAGGGCCTGGGCGACCTGTGGGGCTGCGATGTGTCGGAGGAAGCACTGGACATGTGCCGATTGCGCGGTGAATGGAGCCTGTGCTGCTGCAGCGTCGAGGACATGCAGTTCGACGATGAGAGCTTCGATGTCGTGGTCACCGCCGACGTGCTCGAGCACGTCGAGGACGACGTGAGGGCGGTGGGCGAGATGGCGCGAGTGCTCAGACCCGGCGGGCTGCTGGTTGCGGCCGTGCCCGCGCACATGTATCTGTGGAGCGAGCATGACGAGGCGCTCGAGCATCTGCGCCGCTACGAGCGACGCGGTTTCCGGGAACTGGTGAAGGGCGCGGGGCTTGAGATGACGAAACTCACCGAGGCGGTGATGCTGGCGCTGCCCGCGGTGCTGCTGTACCGCGGCTTCCGCCGAATCACGGGGCGCCAGGGGCGGCGGCGCACCTCGCTCGTTTGCCTGCCCGGTCCGCTGAACCGCCTGCTGATCTGGCTGCTGGACATCGAGAACGCGCTGATCCCCTACGTCTCGCTGCCCCTGGGGACGTCGCTGGTGGCGGCGGCGGTCAAGCCCGTCGGTGACGAGTAGCCCGGCCGAGGCCGGGCGGGGGCGACGCGACACCGTCGGCGTTGTGCTCGGCTGTGCGGAAGGAGCGCCTCGGACGTGAAGGTCGGGCTCTCGATCGGCGGCGGGGTGTCCGCAATGGAGCACCTGGAGCCGAGGGAGTTGGCCGCCGACGGCTTCGCATCGGTCTTCCTGGCGTGCTACGAAGACGAGATGCGGTGGCACGCGGAGGCGGCCGCCGACTTCTCGCGAGCCTGTCAGGCCGCCGGCATGGAGGTCTACGCCGTCCCGCTCGGCTACGGTCTGATCAACGACCCCGATCCCTCGACCGAGAGCCTGTACGTGCGCGAGCACCCGCAGAACTGCCAGATCGACAGCCGCGGCCGTCGCACGCGGAAGGCCTGCCCCAACAGCCCCGCCTTCCTCGAGTGGTTCTCATCGAACATGCGCACGTTGGCCTGGCTGCTCGAGTGCCGGGGCTTCCTGTGGGACGAGCCATCGTTCTACCACGCGCGCGGGGCGTGGGCGTGCCGCTGCACGTGGTGCCGGCGCCTGTTCTTCGCCGAACATCAGCGCGAGATGCCGCTGGAGATCAGCGACGAGGTCGCGCGCTTCCGACGCGACAGCCTGCTGATGTTCCTCCTGGCCGCGGCCGCCGCGATCCAGGCCGTGGACCGCAGGCTGCTGTCGGTGGTGATGCCGACGGCGTCGGCCGGCAGCCACGAGGCCGGGATCGCGGCCGACGCCCTCGGGCCGGTCGCGGACAGCAGCGCCGTCGGGGCGCTGTCGGTGTACGTCCCCTGGCAGAGCGCGGGGCGCGACATGGAGACCGCCGTGCGGTCCACGTACGAGGAGGCCGCCGCGGCGACGAGGAAGCATCGCAAGGAGACGATCATCTGGGTCGGCGGCTCGCCCCATCCACGCGACCGACTGCTGGACGCGCTGCAGGTCGCGTCGAATGCGGGCGTCGAGCACCTGGCTATTGCCGGCCATCAGACCCTGACGGCGTCGGTGGCCTACGACAGGTTCCGGCCGTCGCTCTCACGCATGATCGAGCGCGTGCGCTGAGGGTAGGGACGCCGCGACGCTCGACCGACGGTGGATGGCACACGTCGAGTCCGGCCTGGAGAGGATACCGCCGGAATGGCAACACAGCTACCGGAGCGGAGCAGTGGCGCCGTGTTCGTCATCGTGATTTCCGTCACGCTCGGCATGGTGGGTGTCCTGGCGTCGATCGCCGCCTTCAAGGCGCTGGTCGGCGGCCAGGCGACAGAGGCCGCGACGCTCTCGCGTGTCGCCTCCTACATCCTGTGGACCCAGCCGTTCGTCTACGTGGCGGCCGGTCTGCTCGCCGGGGCGGGCGACACGCGGTGGGGGCCGGTGCGCGCGCCGATCATCGGGCTCTTCCTCGCCAGCCTGTGCTGGTCGCTGCTGCGCCGACAGGAGCTGCTGGCCTCGGACTCGGGCATCGTCGGCTACCTGTTCACGGCCGGCGCCCTGTTCGCGCTCTTCGGCGCTCTGGTCGCGCCCCTCATCAGGGAGCATGTCGGCAGCGTCGTCACGGGCATCGTCGTGCTCGGCGTCGTGGCCCTGGTCTGCGCATATCTCAACCTGGGGGCGATCTCAGGGCCGGTCACGCGCGAGGTGATCGAGCGCGCGCAGGGAATGACCATGTCGATGCGCACCACCCCCGTGGCCAACGCGCAGGTTGCGCTAATCGATGTGCAAGGGGCGCGGACCCTCTACACGACGGTGACGAACCACTCAGGGCGCTATCACATCACTCACCTGCCCTTGGGCGAGTACACGCTGCGCGTGTGGGACCCCGCCGGGCCGGCGGTGATGTCGCAGCAGGTCACGGTCGAGAGGGCGATCACAGGGGGCACTTGCTGGGAGGCGGTGGCGTTACCCACGATGACCCGGGAGTCGGGCAGGCTCTTCGAGTAGCTGCGGCCGGGCGACACGCCCCGGCGGCAGCGGCGACTTAAGCCGGTGTTGACTTCGGGAATTCATGCATATATAATCCTTCAGCCTCTTCATGCCATTCACGAACCCCTGATTCGCAGCATAATGCCCCACTGGAGGCTTCACCATGGATCAGCCCGAGGGGCTGGACGAACTGTTCGTGGGTTCTGTCACTGTGGGGGAGCGTGGACAGGTCGTGATCCCGGCGCACGCGCGCGAGAACATGTCTCTGCAGCCGGGCGACAAGCTGCTTGCGTTCATACACCCCCAAGGGCAGATGATATGCCTGTGCAAGCTAACGGTGCTCGAGAAGGTGGCGGCGTCGCTGAGCCGCCTCCAGTCCCTCGAGAGGACGGAGGCGGACGATGATGAGGCGGAGCAGGAGTGACCGGGCCGGGCCGGCCCTGCCGGCTCTCGCGATGCTGACCATCGCCCTGGCCCTGACTCCCGCGGCCGCGCAGCCCCCGGAGTCGCCGGTGGTCCCCGACTATCTGACCGTTGACGATGACGGTCGGATTGTCATGAGCCCCGCCGATGCGGCTCGGTGGGCGCTGGAGCGCAACACCGACCTGCGCATCCAGGCGGCGAGCGTGGCGGAGGCCATGGGGCAGTTGCGCCAGGCCTGGGCCATCGACGCCCTGACCGTCAGGGCCGAGGGCGCGGCAATGCTCATGGGCCCCGTGTCGAGCTTCGAGCTGCCCGGCCCCGAGGACGAGGAGCCGATGACCGTCGAGCTGGGCCAGGATTACGCGCTGCGGGCGACCGTCTCGGCGACCAAGCCCATCTACACGGGCGGCCGTGCGGGCCTTGCGGCGGACGTGGCCGAGGAGGGTGTCGAGGCCGCCAGGCTCGGCACCGAGATCGCACGCCTGTCGGTGTCGCTGGGGGCGCGCGAGGTCGGCTACGGGATGCTGCGGGGCATGCAGCTCGCGGGGATCGCGGCCGCGCAGGTGACGGCGATCGCCGAGCATGTGCGGCAGGCCCAGGCCCTGGAGGACGCCGGAATCGTCCCGCACTTCGACGTCGTGCAGGCCAACACCGAGCTGGCGAGGGCGCGGGAGGGTCTCATCACCGCCCAGACTGCCGTCGCGCAGCTCCAGGCGCAGCTCAGGCGAGTGCTGGCGCTTCCCCAGGACGTGGAGCTGGCCCTCGTGGACCCGCCCCCGCCCGACATGCCGGAGGGCGAGCTCCGCGACCTCATCGAGCAGGCCTGGGCGAATCGGCCCGAGGTGAGCGTGGGCGAGACCGCGGCGCGCATGGCGCGGCTCAACCTGAGGCTCGCGGAGCGGGACCTGAGCCCAAGCGTCGCGCTCACCGGCTCCCTGTCCGGGCAGAACGCGGCCGGCCTGGGCGGCGCCAACTACAGTTGGCAGGTCGGCGTGGTGGTCGAGAAGCCGATCTTCGACGGTGGCGCGAGGCGCGGGAAGGTCGAGGCGGCGCGCGCGAAGCTGCGGGCCGCCGAGCTGGAGTTGCAGCGCGCGCAGGAGGAGATCGCGCTCGAGGTGGTCCGGCACTTCCTCTCCATCGATGAAGCGCGGGAGAAGATCGCGACCGCCGGACAGGGCGTCGCCGAGGCGCGCGAGCGGCGACGGATGGCCCAGCTTCGGTATCGCGAAGGCCTGGCGGCGGGCACCGAGGTCATCGACGCCGACACCGGCCTCGCCGCCGCCGAGGCCGGCTTCGTCAATGCCGAGTACGATCTGCAGCTCGCCGTGACACGGCTGCGGACGGCCATGGGCATCATGGATGTGCCGCGGCAGGAGGTCGAGACACAATGAAGCGCGTGGCAACGGCCGGACGGCCCGGCGGTTCGCCGTGCCGCATCGGCATGGTGATGCTCGCGATGGCCGCACTTGCAGCCATGGTCGGCTGCGGTCGGCCGCCCCAGGAGGGGGCGGTCGCGGGCGCCGCGCAGGCTACGTCCTCCGCGACCCCCGTTACGGTCTCCACCGCCATGCGGGGCAGCATCGACGAGACGCTCGAGATCACCGGCACCGCGGAGGCCGACGATGAGGTCGATGTGGTGACCGAGGTCGCCGGGAAGGTGTCACGCGTCTACGCCGACGTGGGCGACTACGTCCGGCGCGGCCAGACGCTGGTGCGCATCGACACCCAGCTCGCGGCGGCCCAGGCGGACCAGGCCGCGGCCGGCGTGCGCTCCGCCGAGGTCGCGCTCAGCCGGGCCCGGGAGGGCCTGACGCTCACCGACGAGACCACGGCCAGCGCGGTCCGGCAGGCGGAGGTCGGCGTGGCGGCCGCCAAGGAGCGCCTCGAACAGGCCCGGGCGGGCGCGCGGCTCGTCGAGGCGCAGGTGACCAGCCGGATCGAGCAGGCCCGCACCGGCGTCGAAAGCGCCGAGACCCAGCTCGCCGAGGTGCGCGCGGGCGCGCGTGACCAGCAGCGCCGGCAGGCCGAGGCACAGGTGCGCCAGGCCAAGGCCGGCCTCGACCTCGCCGAACAGACCCACCAGCGCTACAAGTCGCTGTTCGACAGCGGCGTGATCGCCGCGCAGCAGTACGACCAGGTGCGCACCGAGTACCAGGTGGCGCAGGCCACCTACGAGCAGGCGGTCGAGGCCTTGAGCCTGGTCGAGGAGGGCGCGCGCACCGAGCAGGTGCGGCTGGCCGAGCTCGGCGTGCGGCAGGCCGGGGAGCAGCTCGCGCTCGCGGAGGCCGGGCGGACCCAGATCGACGTCGCGCAGCAGGACGTGCGCGCCGCCGAGGAGGGCGTGCGCCAGGCTGAGGAGCAGCGTCGAGCCGCCATCGCCGGCAGGCGCCAGGTGGACCTGCGCGAGCGCGACATCGCCGCGGCCCAGGCGGCCATCGGCCAGGCGGAGGCCGGGCGGCGGCTGACATCGGTGCAGCTCTCGAAGCACGTCGTCCGTGCGCCCATCTCGGGCCTGGTCGCCATGCGCGCCGTCGATCCGGGCGAGGGCGCGCTGCCCGGCGGGCCCGTCATGCGCCTCGTGGACATCGACCCGATCCGCGTCAACGCCATCGTCGGCGAGCTGGACATCGACCGCGTCGGCCAGGGCGACCGGGGCGTGGTCAGCTTCGACGGCCTCGGCGGCCAGGACTTCGTGGGGACCGTCACCGACATCGCGCCCCAGGCCGTGCCGGGCAGTCGCAACTTCGTCGTGCGCGTTGACGTCGAGAACCCGGGTGGCCTCATCAGACCCGGCATGTTCGCGCGCGTCGAGCTGATCCTCGCGTCGCACACCGACACCGTCATCGTGGTGCGCGACGCGCTGCTCGAGCGCGATCACGCGCGCGAGGTCTTCGTGGTGAGCGACGGCACGATCGAGATCCGCGAGGTCGAGGTGGGCGCCATCAGGGGGAACCTCGTCGAGATCCTGTCGGGCATCCGCGACGGCGACATGGTGGTCGTCAGCGGGCAGGATGCCCTCGCCGACGGCCAGAGGGTTGTGCCCCGACAGCGTACGCCCGAAGGCGAGCCGGACGCCGCGACCTGATGCCGCGAACCGCCGCGCCCCAACCTCCGAGGAGCAATCAATAGCTGATGTGGGCCTTCGCCAAGGCTGTCATCTCGAACCGCGTCACCGTCGCCATGTTCGTGCTGGGCCTGGTCGTCATGGGGCTGGTGGGCCTGTCGCGCATGCCCTGGGAGCAGAACCCGGACGTGGACTTCCCGTTCGTCACCGTCGTCGTCACCTACCCCGGCGCGGGGCCCGAGGAGATCGAGCAGGAGATCCTCCGGCCGCTGGAGGACGAACTCAGCGTCCTGTCTGACCTCCAGCGGATCGAGTCGGCCGCCCAGGAGAACGTGGGGACGGTCGGCCTCGAGTTCAGCTACGAGGCCGACACCGACGCGGCGGCCGCCGATGTGCGCGACGCCGTCAGCCGCGTCAAGGCGCGATTCCCCGACGACGCCAACGAGCCCTCAGTGCTCAAGATCGACCTCGGCGCGCTGCCCATCATGACCATGGGCGTGACCGGCAACCGCTCGGCACAGGACCTGCGCCGGCTCGTCGAGGACGTCATCAAGCCCCGGCTGGGGCAGGTCGGCGGCGTGGCCTCGGTGACGATCACCGGTGGCGAGCTGCGCGAGATCCAGGTGCGCGCCGACAAGCGGCGGCTCGAGGCCGTCGGTCTGTCGATCTCGCGTCTCGCGCAGACGCTGGAGCTCGAGAACATGGACGTGCCGGCGGGCACCGTCGAGGAGGGCCTGCGCGACTATCGGGTGCGCGTGCTCGGCCGCGCCGTGGACCTTGACACCATTCGCGAGCTGCGCATCGACACCCCCAACGGCGGCCTGATGCGCCTCGACGACATCGCCGAGGTCGTGGACACCGTCGCCGAGCCCGACGCGTACGCGCGGCTCAACGGCGAGGACGTCGTGGCCGTGCGCATCATCAAGCAGTCGGGGGCAAACACGGTCGAGGTCGCCGAGGGCGTGCACAAGGGGATCGACGACCTCGGGGAGCGCCTGCCCGACGACATCGAGATAACCGTCGCGACCGACGCCTCCGAGGACGTCAAGACGCAGATCTACGACGTGCGCGACTCGATCATCCAGGGCACCATCCTCGCCGCGCTCGTCATCTTCCTGTTCCTGCACAACGCGCGGGCGATGGTGATCGCGGCGCTGGCCATCCCCACCTCGATAGTCGCCGCCTTCGTGGCCGTCGGGCTGGGCCTGGGCTTCGCGCTCAACAGCATGGTCATGCTGGCCCTGGCCATCTCGGTGGGCATCCTGGTGGACAACTCGGTGATCATCCTCGAGAATGTCCAGCGCCACCTCGACCGCGGCGAACTGCCCGACGCAGCGGCCGCCAACGGGTGGTCGGAGATCGGCTGGGCGGTGGTCACCACCTCGATCGTGGACGTCTCCATCTTCCTGCCCGTCGCACTCATGGCCGGCATGGTCGGGCAGTTCTTCTACCCCTTCGCCCTCACGATCGTCGCGGTATCGATCTGCGCCCTCGTCATCGCGGCGGTCATGACCCCGATGCTGGCCGCCTGGTGGTTCGAGCGTAAGCGCGTGGAGGTGCGCACGCCCGGCGCCTGGGAGGGCTTCTGGGCGGCGTTCTACCGAGGACTCGACGCCATCTACAGCCGGGTCGAGGCCGCCTACCGCGTCCTGCTGCGCTTCGCGGTCTCGCATCCCTACGTGGTCGTCATCATGGGCTACGGGCTGCTGGTGGCGATCATCGTCCCGGTCTTCGGCCTCGGCCTCGTCGGCGCGGAGTTCTTCCCGCAGGTGGACCAGAACAGCGTCTCCATCAGCGTCGAGATGCCCGCGGGCACGCGGCTCGACGAGACCGACGGGATGGTGCGGGAGATCGAGCGGCGGCTGATGGACGAGCAGGCCTACCCCGAGATCGACTACGTGTACTCGCAGGTCGGGACGACGGGCAGCGGCTTCTTCGGCGGCGGCAGCAGCGGATCGAACCGGGCGGGACTGAACCTCACTCTCGCCGGCGCGCGCGATCGACGCGAGCAGGGCCTGCGGTCGGACCAGGAGCTGGCGGAGGAACTGCGCACGACGCTGGCCGACCTGCCGTCCGTGGAGTTCACCATATCGACGGGCGGTGGCCCGGGCGGCGGACATGGTGCGCCTCTCGTGCTTGAGCTGGTCAGCGACGACTACGGGGAGCTTGACCGTGTCGCCCAGGAGCTCAAGCACCGCGTTGCGCAGATCGAGGGCCTCGTGCACGTGGACACCTCGGCCGAGAGCGGCCGGCCCGAGATCCAGATCGAGCTCGACCGCCTCCGCATCGCGGACGTGGAACTCAGCGTCGCCCAGGTCGGGATGGCGGTCCGCAACGCCATCGCGGGCGGGACGCAGACGACCTTCCGCACCGGTGGCGAGGAGTACGACATCCGCGTGCAGCTCGACGAGACCGACCGCGATAGCGTGGCGGACGTGGGCGAGATCTTCGTGGGGCTCGACCACGCCGACAATCCCATCCTGCTGCGCGACGTGGCCGAGATCCGCATCGGCCGGGGCCCGACCCGTATCGAGCGCCGCGCAAGCCGCCGGTCGATCACGCTGTCGGCCTTCAACCCGGGCATCATGCAGGCCGAGGCCGAGCAGAGGATCCTGGCCGTCGTCCAGGAGATCGACGCGCCGGCGGTGGAGCACCGGTGGGCCGGCATGGCGCGCTATCGGGGGGAGTCGTTCGGCGAGCTGGGCACGGCGCTGATCCTGTCGATCATCCTCATCTACATCGTCACCGCCGCGCTCTACAACTCGGTGCTGGAGCCGATGAACGTGATGTTCACGGTGCCGCTGGCGCTCATCGGCGCGATCGTGGGGCTGCTGGTCACCGGGAACACGCTCAACATCGTGTCCATCCTCGGCATCATCATGCTGGTCGGTCTGGTGGCGCGCAACTCGATCATTCTGCTCGATTACGCCGACACGCTGCGCGCCCGCGGCATGTCGCGCGCCGAGGCGCTGATGATCGCCGGCCCGCACAGGATGAAGCCTGTCCTGATGACGGTGGGCTCGACCGTGCTGGGCGTGCTGCCCACCGCGCTGGCGCTGGCCGAGGGCGCGGAGATGCGCCAGCCCATGGCGTGGGTGCTCGTCTTCGGTCTGATCTTCGGCACCACGCTGTCACTGCTGGTGGTTCCGGCCTCCTACTGCATCTGGGACCGTATCGGCGAGGTCGTGACCACCACGGTGCGCGTCGCCATCTCCCGAGACCAGAGCCTTTGGGGGGCGGCGAAGCTGGCGGCGGGCCGACGCCTCAGGCGACTCGCGCGCATGTGGGGTGGCGGCGGCCCCGATGACGGCGAGGGCGACGAAGAGGAGTCTGACGACGCATGATGCCACTACAGCCGTGCAGCGACTGCAACCGGCTCGCCTTCGTGATCTTCGAGAGCGGCGCCGACTCCGAGGTGATGGCGGCCCTCGAGGAACTGGAGCTGGAGCATTACACGCTCTTCGAGCAGACCAAGGGCGCGGGCGAGACCGGGCGCAAAGAGGGTAACGCCATCTTCCCCGGCATCAACACGATGCTCCTCATCGCCATGCCCGAGGACAGGATCGAGCCGCTGGTGCGCCGCCTGCACGAGATCCGCGACTCGTTCATGGTCACGCCCGGCATGAAGGTCATCGTCACCGACTGCGTGATGTACTGAGATGAGCGACGATGCGCCCGACACGGGCGCCGGCAGCGACCAGGCACGTCCCGCCCCGCCGCCATGGCAGCGTACCCTCTACGCCTGCTGGGTGGCGCAGCTTCTGAGCATCGTCGGCTTCTCGTTCGTGATGCCCTTCATCCCCTTCTATATCCGCGAGCTGGGCGTGACCGGGCAGGCCCGTGTGGCGTTCTGGTCAGGCCTGGTGATCACGGCATCGGGCCTGATGGGCGCCATCTTCGCGCCCATCTGGGGCACGCTTGCCGACCGCTACGGCCGTAAGCTCATGGTCGAGCGGGCCATGTTCGGCGGCGCCGTCGTGATGGCGCTGATGGGCACGGCCGGCACCGTCTACGACCTCCTGATCCTGCGGCTGATCCAGGGCGCACTGACCGGCACCGTCGTCGCCTCCACCACCCTGGTCGCCTCCATCACGCCCCACCGGCGCATGGGGTACGCCCTCGGCATGATGCAGGTCGCGGTGCTGATGGGGATGACCGTCGGGCCGTGGGCCGGCGGCCTGGTCGCCGACCAGTGGGGTTACCGCATCCCGTTCTACGCTGCGGGAGCGCTGCTGTTCGTGGGCGGGCTGATCGTGCTCGCGCTGGTCTGTGAGGACTTCAAGCCCGCCGGTGAGGGCGCGGCGAACCATGGGCTGCGACGTGCGTTCGGCGGACGCGGGATGCTGGCGCTGCTCGCCACCTTCTTCGTGATCGCCCTCGCGGGCAGCTTCGTCGGGCCAATCTTCCCGCTCCTCGTCGAACAGGTGTCACACACCGAGCGCGTGGCCTCCGCGGCCGGCATGCTCATGGGGGTGGCCGGGCTCGCGGCGGGGCTCAGTGCCCTCGGCATCGGCTTGCTCGGCGATCGCGTGGGCTACAAGCCGGTGCTCGTGGGTTGCACGCTCGGCGCGGCGGTGTTCAGCGCGCCACACGCCATCGCCCAGACCATCGGGCAGCTCTTGCTGTTGCGCGTCGGCATGGGCCTCACGCGCGGAGGTACGGCGCCCACCCTCAACGCCATCGTCGGCGAGGCGGTGTCGTCGGACACCTACGGCCGCTCCTTCGGCAATACGCGTGTGGCGTCGGCGCTGGGGATGGGGATCGGTCCGCTGCTGGGCGGAACCGCGGCGGCCCACCTCGGCCTGCGCTGGCCGTTCGTCATCATGAGCGGGCTGCTGGTGCTGGCGGCGCTGCTGATCGCGCGCTGGGTCAGGCCCGCAGGGGCGCGGGCGCAGCCGGACGTCAAGGCCGGCGCCACCGTAACCTGACGCATGGCGCCGCCCTACTTCAGCGCTCCGGCGGTCAGTCCGCGGATGATGTGGCGCTGGAAGAGCAGATAGAGGACCATCAGTGGCACCACCGCGACCGTGACGCCCGCCAGGATCGCACCCCAGTTCGCGATGTGCTCGCCCTGGAAGCTCAGCAGCCCCACCGGCAGCGTGTAGTGCCCGCTCTCGTTGATGAACACCAAGGCGAAGGGCAGCTCGTTCCAGATCCACGCGGCCTGGAAGATCGCCACGGTCGCCACGGCCGGCCGCGCGATGGGCATGAAGACGGACCACAGGATGCGCAGGTGCCCCGCGCCGTCGATGATCGCCGCCTCCATCAGCTCCGCCGGGACCTCCACGAAGTACGCGCGCAGCAGCAGCACCGACAGGGGCAGCCCGAAGGCCACGTACGGGCCGATGATGGCCAGGTAGTCCCCCACGCCCAGCGCCGCGTTGAGCCGGTACAGCGGGATGAGCACCGCGTGCGCCGGGATCAGCAGACCGGTCAGTACGAAGCCCAGGATCAGCGCCGAGGCGGGGAAGCGCAGGCGCGCGAAGGCGTAGGCGGCCGGCGCGCTGAGCGCGATGATGACCACCACCGAGATGACGGTCACCGCGGTCGAGTTCAGCAGGTAGAGCCCGATCCGGCCCTGCCACGCGGCCTGATAGTTCTGCAGGTGCAGCGTGGTCGGCAGGCCCCAGGGAGCGATGCGCAGGTCGCCGCCGGGGCGCAGCGAGCCGACGGCCGTCCAGACCAGCGGCAGCATGAAGACCAGCGCCAGTAGCGCGAACAGGCCGTCGTGGAGGATGACCCGGAGCCTGCGCATCCGCGTCATGCGGCCGCCGCCTCCTCGTCTCCCCCGCCGGTCAGGCGCAGGTAAATGACGGTCGCGATGAGCGTGAGCACCAGCATCACGGTCGCGATCGCCGCGGCGTAGCCCATGCGGTCATCGCTGAAGGCCGAGCGGTACATGTAGGTGGCCAGCACCTCGGAGGCGTGGTTCGGCCCGCCCTCGGTCATCACCCAGATCAGATCGAAGATCTTCA
Source organism: Candidatus Zipacnadia bacterium (assembly GCA_029820915.1). Taxonomy (GTDB): domain Bacteria; phylum Armatimonadota; class Zipacnadia; order Zipacnadales; family UBA5352; genus JALGVA01. Next base: position 19,458 of record JALGUI010000008.1, read on the forward strand.
CCGAGCCGACGGTGATGAGCAGCGCGTCAACCAGCACGATGCGCTTCATCAGTGGCAGCGTGATGTAGCGAAAGGTGCGCCAGGCCCCGGCGCCGTCGATGCGCGCCGCCTCGTAGATGTCGTCGGGGATCGCCTGCAGCCCCGCCAGCAGGATCATCATGTGGAAGCCCGTATAGCGCCAGCAGGAGACCGCGATGATGCACGCCGTCGCCCACGCCGGGTCGCCCAGCCAGCCCCCGGCCAGGTGGTCGAGCCCGACCGCTTCGAGCAGGGAGTTGAGCGCGCCGAAGTTCGGGTCGTAGAACAGCGTCCAGATGAGCCCGACCGCGACCGCCGGGACGATCAGCGGCGAGAAGAAGATCGTGCGCAGGATGCGGTGCCGGCGCAGCGCCGAGCCGATGCCGACCGCCAGCAGCATGGCCAGCGGAAGCTGGAAGACCAGCGAGAGGATAATCCACAGACCGTTGTTCTTGAGCGCGGTCAGCAGCACGGGATCGCGCAGCAGGTCGGCGTAGTTGCCGAGGCCCTGCCAGGTCCTGACGGGGCTGAGCGCGCTCCATGAGAAGGCGCTCAGCACGACGGTGTGGATCAGGGGGTAGGTGATGTAGAACGCGAAGACCGCGACGGCGGGCAACACGAGGAGGTAGGCTGTGATCGGTCGATGACGCATGG
>JALGUI010000247.1 GCA_029820915.1 Candidatus Zipacnadia bacterium
CGCCAGCCCACGGGCGCGGTCTTGAAGGTGTAGGTGCGCGCCGCCTGTGACAGCACCTCGATATCCGCCGCGTCGATCACGGCCTCGTCGCGCCGGAAGCCCACGCGCGTGAGTCCCTCGAGGGGCGCAGGGTCGCGGTACTCGCAGACCATCTCGCCATCGATGCGCGCCACCATCAGGGCGCCGACGCGCTGCAGGCTTAGCGCGTAGCCCTCCCCGGCCCAGACCTCGGTCTGGCCCGTCGCGACCTCCTGACCGGCGCGCATGAGCCGCACCGTCACCGGCTCGGTCGGCGACGGCTGGTCGGCGGCGGCGACCCAGCCCCCGTTCGCGTCGGCTCCGTCACCGATGATGAGCGAGGCCGCGGCGCCCGCCGCCGAGCGATGCACGCCGAGGCGCACCTCCGCATCGTCCACGTAGAGGCCGCGGTGCCAGAACAGGTCGGGGTCGGCGGGGGTGGGCAGCCAGCCGCTGCCCGAGCCCGCCCAGGTGTGCAGGTCGATGATGCCGGCGTAGGACGGCGCGGGCGGGTCCACGACGAAGCGCTCGTTGTCCACCGGCCAGCAGATCGCCTGGCGGAAGGCGGCCGAGCCGCCCGCGCACTGCAGGCCGAACTCGCCGGCGTCCAGCGCGTCGTCCGCGACGGTGAAGGCGGGCGCCCCGTCGAGCAGTACCTGGGTGTGCCTGCCGCGCAGCGTGGCCGTCAGCTCGTGTTCGCGGCCCGGCCCGCCGGCCACGGGCACCTGCGCCAGCACCGTCTCGTCGTTGTGGCTGCGCCTGACCAGCCGCAGTGTGACGTCGCCGCCGTCACGCACGAGCGCGAGCGCGTAATGGTCGCCGGGGCTGCGGTAGCGCAGCAGCAGTCCCGCCTCGTCGGCGTCACCAAGCCGCACGTGGCCCGAGGCGTGCAGGTCGGCGTACTCGCCGGTGGGGGCCAGCGCCCGGGCCGATCCCCTCGGCTCCAGCGTCAGCTCATCGCCCGTGGGCTGCAGCGTGCCCCGCTCAACGCGCCAGGCGCCGTCGCCGGCGATCGGCAGTGGCGTCGCCTCCCACGCGGCCACGCGCACGTCGTCGAAGAAGGCTCCGCCCCCGCGCACCTGCAGGCCGACCCGGCCCCGGCCGCGCAGCAGCTCGTCGCCGACCACCAGCAGGTCGCGGCCGTCGAGGCCTGCCACGGCGCGGCCGCGTGAGAGGCGCAGGCGGAGCTGATGCCAGCGGTCGGGCAGGGCCTCGACCGCCGCCGACGCCAGCACGCGCTCGCCCTCGGGGAGCCGCCGCACCAGCTCGAGCGTGGCTCCGGCCTCGCCCTCGGGCAGGCGCAGGCGCAGGGCGACGCAGTCGTCATCCGCCTGCCAGTGCGCCATGATCTCGGCGACCTTGGCCGTCGGCCGCACGGCGGCGGAGAAATCGTAGTCGTCCCAGAACCAGTAGCCAGCGAGGGCCGTGGCCAGGTCACCATCCTCGGCGCGAAAGGCGAAGGGGTTGGAGCCCCGCTCGGGCTCGCCATCGACCTTGTAGAGCTTCCAGCTCCCGGCGGGCGTCTCCCAGGGGTTCGCTTCGCCCTCGGCGCGCATGAAGTTGTCTTCGAAGACGACCGGGGCAGTCTGCTGCAGGTAGGCGTCGCCGAGCCCGCGCGCGGCGACGGTGCCGGCCATGGGCTTGAGCGCGGCGGTGAGCACGGCCTCGCCGGCGACGAAGACCGTGAGGCCGTGCGGGCGGCGGCGGATGGTCAGCTCCACGGCGCCGCCGTCGGTCTCCAGGCGAGGCGCCTCGCGCAGCACCTGCTCGCGACCGTCAACGGTTTCGACCAGGCGCACCGTGCCGGGGCCGACGGTAAGGCGGCGATGCCAGTCGGCGCTGTACCAGGGCAGCAGCACCTCGGCCTCCGCCTCGGCCGCCAGCTCGCCGGTCAGCACGAAGTCCTCCGGCGCATCGTCGGGGAGGTCCAGCGCCTCGAAGCCCTCGGGTGCGCCGGCCGGCTCGGCGTCGCGCGGGGCGCGGCGGTCGGGCGGCTCTCCGGCCTCGGCATCCCAGCGCACGCGCGGCAGCAGCCAGCGATCCGCACCGAGCAGCTCGAAGCGTGGCGCCAGCGCGCCGTCGCTGAAGAGCCCCAGCGCCTCGAGGATCGCGGGCTGCAGCTCGAGGCCGCGCAGGGCCAGGGACACCGCGATTTGCGCGCCGGAGTACAGCCAGGTGCCCTCTCCGTGCCTGAACAGCAGCACCGCGGGCAGGTCCTGGCGGCCGCCCGTCAGCTCGCCGCGGTACTTGTCGGGCACGCCCTCGTCGGTGAAATGCGCCAGGACGGTCGCGGCGTTGGGATCGGACGGCGTGATGGCCATCGCCTGCCTGCCCGCCGTGGCGACCATACCGGCGCCGCGCATGGTGAGGCTGATCGGGTGGTCGTGGCCGTCGAAGCTGACATGGGGGCCGGGCTTGGGGCCGAAGCGCCGGCCGGGCAGGGCGGCGGTCGAGGGAGCGATCGTGGCCTCCGTGATGGCGCAGCCGCCCTCGGCCACGTACCGCTCGATAGCGCGCGCCACCGCGCCGAGGTTGTTCACCGGCATGGTGGCGATGACGACACGATAGCGGCGCAGCGTGTCGAGGTCGGCCAGCTCCGCGTCGGTCAACACCTCGCGGTGCAGGCCGTGCTTGGCCAGCACGCCGATGTAGCCGGTGATGCGTCCGCCGCCGACGGCGATGCGCCAGCCCTCCGCGCGGGCGGCGGAAGGCAATGCGATGATGACGATGAGTGGAACGAGAACAGCGCGTCGGATGTGCATGGCATCCCTCTGAGTAGTGGTTGATGAGCGTGTGCGAGCCGCCCGAGCTCTGCTACGTGGCCTCCCACATCCGCCGCACCATCTCGATGGTGGTCTCCGCTACCTGGCGCCCGCCCTCCGGCCCGATCGATGTGCTGGCGGGCACCGAGCCGTAGCCGCCGCCCGCGACGGAGCGCGCGCTGGGGACATAGGTGCCCGACCCGGCGAGCTGGACGAGGAAGGTCTGCACCGCCGGGCTGCGCGCCTTGATGTACGTGCCGAAGTCGAGGTAGTACTCGAACGGGTTGGTCGCGAACGCCACGTCGCCCAGCCGCACCACGTGGACCTCGACCGGCATGAACGGGTCCTCCTGCTGGCGCTCGAAACGCTCGGCGACCCCCAGGAACCACAGCATCCGCCGGTAGCACTTCGTGATCTCCACGTACCAGCGCGGCTCGTCGCGCAGCTCCGGATGCTCCTCCAGCTTCCGCTTCTCGGCCTCGTAGCGCTGCCGCCAGTCCTCGGCCTCGTCCTCGGCGGCGCGCACGTCGTCCTCGGTCAGCGTGCGCATCGGCAGGCGCAGCGTCCTGGCCTCATGCCGCAGGCCGGGCGAGCTATCGAGCGTCCCGCCCAGCCAGCCGAGCACGCCCTCGACCGCGTCCGCGATGCGATGGGCGATCTCCTCGCGTTCGGTGCGGCCCTTCAGGTCCAGCATGCGCGCGGCCGCGCGCTTGTCGAAGAGCAGGTGGGGTGACTGATCGCCGGCGGCCGAGGCCTGGGGCAGCACGAACAGGTCCTCTCCCAGCCGGCGCCTGAGTTCCACGCGCGTCTCGTGCCAGAAGTCGGCGCTGATCACGAACAGGCTCTCAGTCTCCTGCGACGGGCAGGGCACGTTCACCACCACGCCGGTCAGGTCACCTTCGCCGTCGTAGGTCGCCAGCACGTTGACGCTGTGATCCTCGTATCCCTCGATGTGACTGAACTCGGGGGTGTCCGTGTTCCCGTACATCGTCGAACGGCCGGCGGTGTCCACCCATCGGCGGTTCCGCCCCACCACGGCGTACCCCAGCCCGAAGGCCACGGCGCCCTCGGCGCGGGTCTCCCAGGCCTCGGCCACCGCGTCCGCGATGCGTTGGCCGGCGAACTCCGCGTAGTCCTCGACGGCCATGACGTCAAGCTCGACGCCCACGCTCAGCGCCGTGTGCCCGGCGGCGCCGCCCTTGGGGCGCACCTCCGGGGCGGTGTGCGTGTGCGTGCCGTTCACGATGATGCCGCCCGGGTCAGGCCCTCCCGAGTCAAGCCGCGCGGCGATGGCCTCGCGCAGCTCGGCGGAGATGGCGACGAGATCGCAGCTCACGAAGACGACGTGAGCGCCGTCCTGCTCGACGACCAGCGTCGTCGCCGTGACGGGATCGAGCACGTCCTCGGACACGCGCGCGTGGAACTGCCCGGCGATCATCGCCGGCTCCGGTGGTGTGATGTCTGTCTGGCCCCAGCCGATCTTCACTGGCAAGCTATCCCCGGCCTGGCTCATGGCATCGTCTCCCGCATGATAGTGAACTGCCGCGTAACGCCTCTACTGCTTCCGCTGTGCGTCGCGCACCGCGCTCATGTCGGTCATCTGCCTCGTCGAGCATCTCGGCCATGTACCACGCGTCCCGCCCCGTGCCCGCGTAGTGCGGGCTCAGGATGACGTTCGGCAGCTCGGCCAGCGGGTGGTCGTCGGGCAGCGGCTCCTGCTCGTAGACGTCGAAGATGCCGGTCCAGCGGCCCTTCTGCAGCTCCTCGACCAGCGCGTCGGGCTGGATCAGCGGCGCGCGGCCGATGTTAATCAGCACC
>JALGUI010000248.1 GCA_029820915.1 Candidatus Zipacnadia bacterium
GCGGACCTGTCGCGCGTGGTCGAGGCCATCCCGAACCTGGGCCGCGCGCACCCGACCTTCATCCCGCAGGACGTGCCCGCAGCGACCGCCGAGGTGCACGCCTTCGCGACCATCATCCTCAACTCCAGCCGCCCCTATCGCGTCTCGGTGTACACCGCCGAGCTGCTGCCGCACTTCATCGAGCTCGACACCCTCGCGCGCGGCGGCGATCGCGAGGCCGTGAACCGCGCGCCGACCTTCGCCGCCAAGGCGTGGTGGAACACCCCCTTCATGCTCACCGGCGAGAACATCGACATCGCGATGAAGGCGCGCGAGCTGATGGGGTATCCGTTGACCGTCTCCACCATGCCCGTCGCGGGCGCCGCCACTCCCGTCACACTCGCCGGCTGCCTCGCCCTCTCGACCGCCGAGGTGCTGCAGTGCAACGCCATCACACTGGCGGTCGATGACCGCCTCATGGGCTGGGCCGCCGGCCCGCTGACCATCGACCCGCGCAGCGGCATCCACACCCAGTCCGGCCCGGCCGTGCAGCTCGTCGGACTGGGCGCGCGCGCCATCTCCGTCCACCTCTTCGGCGGGCGCGTCACGGCCCAGGGAGGGCCCACCACCGCCGCCAAGGTCCCCGGCGCGCAGTCGATGATGGAGAAGACCATGCAGACCACCTGGGCCATCCTCGGAGGCACCCGCTCCTTCGGCTCGCTGGCCGTCCTCGCCGTGGCCGACGTCGGCAGCATCGTCCAGCTCATGCTCGACGTCGAGATGATGCGCCACTTCGAGCGCCTGCTGCAGGGCATCCGGGTGGACGCCGAGACTATCGCCGAGGAGCTCATCTGCGAGGTCGCCCCGCGCGGGGCCTACTTCCTGGGCGAAGATCACACCGCCGAGCACTTCCGCGCGGAGCTGTACCTGCCCGAACTCATCGACACTCAGGTGCCGGTGGCGTGGATCGACGACCCGCAGACGATGGTCGAGAACGCGCGCGCCAAGGCCCGCCGCCTCATCGACACCGCCGAGAACCGGTGTCCGCTGAGCGACGAGCAGCGTCGCCAGGTGCAGGAGATCGTCACCGACGCCCAGCGCGTGGCCGACGACAAGGGCCTCGAGGGCGCCGCGCGGATGTAGTGGCGGCGGAACCCGCGGCGGCTCGCGCGCGTTTCACTGTACAGAGAGCCGCGCCATGGCGTACGATTGGGGGAATCGTCGATGCGCGCACCACGGCTCACCGCCCTGACCGTCCTCGCCCTCCTGTCCGCCGCGCACCTCGCCGTTGCCGACGGGATGTTCATGCCGCCCGAGGAGGAGTACGGACGCGTCTACGGCGACCTCGGCGCCGCCTCCACCGAGCAGAAGGGCATCGTCATCGAGCTGCCCGGCGGCCGCGAGGTGCTGCTGCTGCAGACCACCTACCACGGCCCCGCCGCGGGCTTCGCCTGGATCGTGCCCGTGCCGGGCGAGCCGCGCGAGGACGACGTCTTCATCGCCTCCTCGGAGTTCATCAGCCACCTCCTCGACACCACCGCCCCGCGCGTCGAGACGCACATCGAGACGCCCGCGCAGCGGCACTACGCCGGCGAGGACGGGATCATCGTGGGCGAAGCGCCGCCCCCCGGGGCGCTCATGGGGGGGATGGAGCCCAGCGTCACCGTGCACCGCCGCATGGAGGTCGGCGACTACGACGTCTCGGTGCTCTCCGCGACCGGCCCCCACGTGCTCATCGACTGGCTCAACGACAACGGCTACGCCACGCCGACTCAGCACGCCGATGTCATCGACCACTACGTACAGAAGCACTGGTACTTCGTGGCGCTACGCGTGCTGCCGTCGGTGGTGGAGGACCGGCCGGTGCTCGACGACGTCAAGCCCATCGGCATCGAATTCGCCGCCGACGAGCTGGTCTACCCGCTCTACATCTCCCGCGCCAGCTCGCGCCAGAAGACCGCGCTGACGCTCGTCGCGCTGACCGCGGAGCCGGTCGAGTGCGAGCAGCTTCACCGCGCGCACCTGCCGCTGGACCAGGAGTTCGAGCCCGGCACCCACTACGCCGCGATCCGCCGCGAGATCGTAGAGAAGGCGCTGCAGCGGCCGGCGACGATCCTGGAGTACGCAGGCTACGGCGGCTTTGCGGAGCCGGACCTGCACTGGCTCGACGAGCGCTGGCCGGACGAGGGCGACCCCGACCCCTGCGTGCTGTGGGCGACGCGCTGGTGGACGATCCTGGACGTCGAAGAGATGGCGGACCTGACGCTCGAGCCCGCCACGGTGGCGGGCAGCCGGCTGGTGGTCAAGCGCCACGGCCGCCTGCCCGGACCGCCGCTGCTGCAGAGGCTGCGCCTGCCGGCGGCGCCGGTCGCGGCGGCGCTCTTCCTGCTGCTGGCGCTGGCCGGGGGATGGACGCGCCGGGTCCCGCCGGAGCTAAGGCGCGCCGCGCTGATCATCGGCGCGGCGGGGGTGCTGGCCCCGCACCTGCCGCCCGGGGCCGCCATCCTGGCCCTGATTCTCGCGGTGCTCCTCACTATCGTTATTGTGGCAGCGCTTGTCGCCGGGGAGGACTCCGCGGAGGCGGCCGAGCGCCTCGGCTGGTGGAGCGCCCTTCTCTGGGCGGCGCTCGCCGCAGGATGGGCGTCGCTGGCCGGGCTGGCCGGAGACCAGAGCGGCATGCACTACGCACTCTGGCACGGACGCGCCTTCGGCATGTGGCCTCTGCTCGGCGCCGCCGGATGGGCGTTGCTGCTGGTTGGCGTGGTCGCCCATGCCTGGCCACGCTGGCGCGGCGAGCGAAGGTCCTTCGTCGTCGCCACGCTGGTCATCAGCGTGCCCCTGTCGATGTTCACCCACTCGCTGTTCCGCTTTGCGCGCCCATGGCAACTCGCTTCGGGTGTGGTGGCGGCGCTTTCGCTGGCTACGCTGGTCGGGTGCACAGCCGTACTCATCTGGCTCGCCGCCACCGGTCGCCTCCGCCTGCTCCCGCGGGCCTCGCGAGTGAGGCTTGTCACTTGGCTGGTCATTTCGGCCTGTGTCCTCCTCATCCTCGTGGCTGCTGTGCGCGAGAGAGTACTGGACGTGCTGAGCCCTACGCAAGCGTTGGAGTCATTGATGACCCTGGCGACCGCGGCCCTACTGGCGTTCGCCTGGATCGCCATCCGCGCGGACGCCCCGGGCCGCCGCGCCGCCACGGCCTTCGCCCTCACGCTGCTCATCCTCGGCACGGCCGTCGCCGTCGGTCGTTTCACCTTCACTCCACCCGCCTACGGCGGCATGATGGTCGCCCGCAATTCCGGCCTGTCCGCGCTCGACAGCGCCCTGATCGAGCTCGACGATGCCCTGCTGTCGTTCGTGGGCGACACCGGGTGCTACCCGGCCTCGGTCGATGACCTCACCGCCACGGCTGCTCCCGCGGTGGGCCTCGACTCCAGCGGCAACCGGGTCGAGCTGCGCGGCGAGTTCCGGGGGCCATACCTGCGACAACTCCCGGAGGACCCGTTGACCGCCAAGCGCGACACCTGGCTCTACGAGGTCACGGGCGCGCCCATGATCGACTCCGGCGGCCTGACCATCACGCTGCGGCGCGAGGCCACGCCGCCGCTCGATCAGGTCAAGCAGAGCCTCAGGTCGTCAGGCAGGCCCGTGTCCCGGTACCCCTTCGAGCCCGTGTCGGCGGGCTGGGACGCGATCAACGCCCATCCTGAGGGCGCGTTGGGCCAGCTGGTGTTCGATCGCTACGGAGGAGAGCTGCTGCTGGCCGACGTGTCCGCCCGCACGGCCGCCAGGCTGCCCCTGGTGCCCCCCAACCGCGGCAGGCCCGATGCGATCTGCCTGTCGCCCGACGGCCGGCGCGTGGCGTTCGCCAACAACCGCGAACGTTCGACGCACATCGCGGTCTGCGACGTCTTCTACGAGACCCACACGAATGAGCGGGGCGCCAGATGGTCGGCCCCCGGCCAGAACTACGTAAGGCTGCTGAGCCGCCCCTGGCGGGTGAACGTCCTGGACATCGCCTGGCACCCCACGGAGGATCGCTGGGCCGTGCTGACTGGAGACTACACGGAGGAAGGGAGACAGATCCACGCCTGGCTGGTTGATGGCGAGAGCCATCCCCGCGAAGTTGCGTCACTTGCGCACGAGGCCGGCGAGATCAGGTGGGCGCCCGACGGGCAGTCGCTGTACGTGATCGCGCGGGACGACGACCGCGTTACCTCTGGCGCCAACCTCGACCACGCGGGCCTCACGAGGGCCGTCGCGAGGCAGATCGGGCTCGATGGCACCACGGGGGATGCGCTCTCGACCTACCGCGAACTGTTCGTCTCGAACCGGTACGGGGTGGCGTACTCGAACCCGTCGCGCCAGGAGATCGACTACATCGCGCCCGACGGCGCCTCAGGGCGCCCGCTTCGTGGACGATCTGTGGCTCGGGCCCGACGCCCTGATTGCAGCCTGGACGCCTGATCGTCGAGAGCTGGACGCCCCCGACCTGCCTGAGCCCCTGGACCGTACCGGCCTGGTCTGCTTGCACTCGCCGGTCGCCGCCGAGCCCGTCGTCACCGGGCGCTACGCGTGTCACGCATCGGGGCAGCACCGTCCCATCATCATCGGCCGCGACCCGGACACCGGCGCCGTTGCCATGATCTGGGGCATCGACCCCGTAACGGATCGCGAGTGGGGCCCCCTCGCGGGTGCCTACGCGCTCTTGCGCGAGCCGCCGTACGCCGAGCGCCTGATGCTCGGAGGCCCCGAGCGCCTGATGGGTCACGAGGTGAGCTGGGTGGGGGAGCGGATCACGGTGGACTTCTCGGGGTGCCTGCCGGCCTGCGCCTTCTCAGTAGGCGATCTCCTCGCCGACGGCACGCGCGCGCCGCGCTCGGTCAAGGCCGTCGCGGCCATCCAAGGCGGCGACCTCATCGTCGGCGGTCGGCGCATCGAGATCCCCGACGGCCTGCCCGTCATCGGCGAGACGAGCTTCCACTATCGCTTCCGCCCCGCGTCCTGACGCCAAGGAACCCGGGCCCCACCGACGAAATGCTCCCCCGCGCTGCAATCTTGGCCGCGGGGGAGCACCCGCCATGCGTCGCCTGATCGTCGCCATCGCGCTTGCAGTCTCCTGCTCCTGCCTCGCGCAGGAGGCGCAGGAGCCGCCTCAGCTCATCCCCGACTGGTGGGCGCGCCAGGCCGTGGTCACCATCCCGCCCGCCCGGCCCGAAGCCCCGACGATCGACGGGAACGTGGGCTACCGGGAGTGGTACTACGCCTCCTCGGTGGGCGGCTTCATCGACGTGGACACCGGGAACATGAGCGACCTGCCCGTGCGCATGTACGTGTGCTACGACCAGGCGCACGTCTACGTGGCTGTGCGGATCGAGCGCCCGCCCATGCACCCGACGCCGCGCTCGACCTTCGACGCCGGCCGGCACGACAGCATCTGGTGGCAGGACGACAACTTCGAGCTGGTCCTCCAGCCCGGCCGACGCGATCAGGGCGTCGAGCACTTCTACGCCCTCGCGGGCAACGCGGTCGGGGGCTGGAGCCTGATGCGGGGCGAGCTGGAGGGCTCCGGCGGCGATACCCAGTGGCCCGCCGACTGGCAGTATGCAGCGGGCGTGCTGGGGCGCGAGAGCTGGTCGGCGGAGCTGGCCATCCCGGTCGCGAGCCTGACGGAGGCCGAGCGGCCCGCGCCCGGCGCGGTCTGGTTCATGGACCTGATGAACCAGCAGGTGACGCCCGCCAAGCGCATGGTGGACCTGGGGCTGGTCTGGAACCTGGGGATGCACGGCTACCGCTCGCCGGTCACGCCCAGGTTCGTGTTCGTGGGCGAGGACGGGCCGATCCTCCGCCCGCACGGCGTGGCGCGCCTGAGCCAGACCGAGAGCCAGGAGGTCCAGCACACGGGGATGCGCATGGTCTTCTACAACCAGGGCGCCGAGCCGTTCACGCTGGACGGCCGCGTGCAGCTTTTCCGCGCCCCCGCCGACCGCCCCGAGGGCGCGCTGAGCTTCTACGACGCCTGGGACCGCGTCCGCCGCATTCGCGACACCGGTCAGCCCGATACCGACCCGACGCAGGGCATCCAGGCCTTCCGCTCCGAGGAGGACATCCTCCGCGAGCTGAACGAACGCTTCGAGTTCGTCGCCGAGCGCGAGGGCCAGTTCACCGTCGGCGCGGGCACCGGCCCGGACGCCCCCGGCACGGGCTTCTTCAACCTCGAGGAGCCCATCGCGAACGCGGAGTACATCATCGCCTGGTCATTCGCCGACGCCGCGACCGGCGCGGTGGTCAGCGCGCAGGTGGTGCCGTACGCGGTGCTGCCCGCGCTCAAGGTCTCGCTGCGCCCGTTCTTCCTGAAGTACGCGAAGCTCCGCGCCGAGGCATCGCTGGCCAACCTGGAGCTGCTCGAGGGCGACAGCGTGCAGTTCGCGCTCACCGCCGATGGCCGCGAGCGGGCGACGGCATCGGCCCCGGTGGAGCCGCTTGCGGAGGCCGTCCATGTCTACCTCGACAGCTCGGGCATGGCGGAGGGCACCGAGGCGACCGTGACCGCGCGGCTGGTGCGCGCCGACGGCACCGAGGTCATCAGCGCCTCGGACAGCATCGCGCGCCCGCCCGATCCCGAGTGGTTCGGCAACGACATCGGCCGCTCGGAGGTCGTGCCGCCGCCCTTCGAGCCCGTGCGCGCCGACGGCGAGCGCGCCTTCAGCGTCTGGCAGCGCCGGATCGAGATCGGCGACGACGGGCTGCCGGCGTCGATCGTCTCGCGCGGCACCGAGCTGCTCGCCCGGCCGGTGGCGCTGGACATGGGCGACCTCGCGCCGGAGTGGACCTGCCGCCGCGTCTCGCGCGATGACCGCGACGCGGTCTTCGAGGCGACCGGCCGCGCGGGCGACCTGTCGCTGTCGATGCGCACCGGCTTCCACTACGATGGCACGGGGCGCTTCGACCTCGAGGTCACGCCGCCGGCCGGTGGCACGGCTATCGACCGCCTCGTGCTCGACATCCCGGTGGCCGACGAGTTCGCGCGGCTGGCCTTCCACCACGGCACATGGACCGACCCGCAGCGGACCGAGCGGTACGGCTTCGCGGGCGACCTCGACGAGTGGTTCGCGAAGTACCCCGAGGGCTTCCTGCCCTTCACCTACGCCTGCTACCTCGGCGCCCGAGGACCGTGGCCTGCAGTGGTTCTGCGAGGCCGATCGCGGCTGGTCGAACGCGAACGAGGAGCAGGTGGTCGGGCTGCTGCGCGAGGACGGCGCGACCGTCCTGCGCGTGCGGATGATCGACGAGACGCTGCAGATCACCGAGCCCTGGCGCGTCACCTTCGGACTGACCGTGACGCCGGTGAAGGACGCGTCCATCGGCCGCGAGATCGTGCAGGTCGCGATGGGCCGCCCGCCCGGCGTGCAGGATGACCTGGACCTGGAGGACCTGGCGAAGACCCATGCGGCGATCGTCGCTGCGGGCGCCACGACGGTCTCGACCTACATCACCGACGAGGAGCACTTCGGCTGCCCGCGCATCTACAACCCGCAGTACGAGGCCGCCGCGCGCGAGTACGCGCAGATGGTCCACGACCTCGGCCTTCGCCACATGCCCTACACCGGCTGGGGCGTGAACGCGAACATCCCGGACTTCGCCACCTTCGGCCAGGAGATGCTGGCCGAGCCCGTGAAGAATATCGGCTGGGGATGCTTCCTGCACAACCACGCGGGCACGTTCCCCGACTGGTGGCTGTGGGGCGCCAGGCGCCTGATCGAGCAGACGGGCCTCGACGGCATGTACATGGACGGCATGGCGATGCCCCGGCTGCAGTTCAACGAACTCGACGGCTTCGCGTGGACCGACCGCGAGGGCCGCCCGCGCGGCACCTGGTGCATCTGGGCCGTCCGCGACTTCATCGAGCGCCTCTACATCTACACGCACGTGGAGGCGCCAAGGCCCGCGCGCATCCGCAATCACTACAACCTGGAGAACTACTGCATCGGCGCGTTTTGCGATGAGCGCGTCACCGGCGAGGGTCAGTACCGCGCGGGAGACACCATCCTGGACGTGAACAGCCCGGCCGAGTTCCGCGCCAACTTCATGACGCACCCGAACGGTGTCGCCACCACCGGCCTGTGGTGGAACTGGCTGAAGCTGCCGGTCACCCGCAATCAGATGCACTCGATGTTCCTGCTGCACGATGTGCCCATGTGCGTGGGCGGCGGCATTGTGCGCTACTACGGCCACCAGATCGGGTACGGCGAGACGACGCGCCCGTGGGTGCACCTGCGCAGGCTCCGCACGGCCTTCGCCGACGCCGACGCATGGGTGGATCGGGTGGGCGGTCGCGCGCTGGTGGTGGTCTCGAACCTGCCGAACGAGCCGTGGTCGGGGACGGTGACCTTCGACCGCGAGGCGCTGGGCATCGCCGCCGACGCCCAGCCCGTGGACGCCATGTTCGACGAGCCGATCGCCCCCGACGGCGACACGGTGGCGCTGGAGATCGAGCCGCAGCGCTACCGGCTGATCATCTTCGGCGACCGCGTGCCGGTCCCGGAGAACGCGCGCATCGACTGAGGAGGCGGACCATGTTCTTCGCAAAGGCGTCGGGAACACCGTATGAGATGGGCCGGCAGCTCGGCGAGCAGACGAAGCTTGCCATCGCCAACACGCTCGACATGTTGGTCGCGCGCTTCCGACACTGGGACGACGCGCAGTTCGAGCGCGCTCGCGAGCGGCACGTGGCCTACACCGAGCGCCACGCCCCTGAGCTGGTCGAGGAAGCACAGGGGATCGCCGACGGATCGGGCGTCGAGTTGCGCTGGATCTACCTGGCGAGCTTCTACGCCTCGATGCGCGGGGCACTGGAGGAGTGCTCGAACTTCATCTTCACCGACAGCCCCGACGGGCCGATCCTCGCCCGCACGTGCGATCTCCCGAAGCACGAGGGCAAGCACGCGGGCCTCGCGCTGGTCAGGCCGGAGGGTGGCATGGCGGTGCTGGCGACGCACTGGCCGGGCACGACATGGCGGGGCAGCGGCATCAACGAAGCCGGGCTGGCGCTGGGCGGGTCGTCTTGCGCGGCCAACGTGCCCACGCCCGATGAGTGTATGAACCCGCACGCGCTCCCCACCTGGGTGCTGTCGCGAGCGGAGACGACCGCGGAGGCCATCGCGTTGTTCGCGTCGGTGCACGCCCAGCCGTGGGGCGCCAACCACGCCATCGTGGACGCGTCCGGCGACGCCGCCATCATCGAGAAGGCGGGCGAGCACCAGGCGGTGCGCCGTCCCCAGGGCGGGCGGCTGTGGTGCACCAACCACGCGCTGACCGACGAGCTGTCGCGCTTCGCCATCGATGACCCCGAGCGCCGGGCCGAGTCGACCGCCCGCTTCGACGCCATCGACCGACTGATCGCTCGGGGCGCGCCGGGCACTGAGCTCGCTCGCGAGGTGCTGGCCTACACCGGCCGGCCCGGGGCGCTGTCGCGCTACGGCGATGACGATCCGGTGGGCTCCGAGACCGCGTGGGCCTTCATCGCACGACCGGCCGCGGGCGAGTTGGAGGTCTGCTTCAGCCACCCCGACCGCGACCCGTGGCGCCCGTTCACACTGTGAGGCGTCGTGCGCGCCTCAGCCCCGCTCAGGCCTCTGCAGCCTCGCGACGAGGGCGGCGACCCTACCGTGCCGCTCACTGCGGGCGATCAGAACCAGCGCGGGCTCGCCGGCCGCATCGCCCACCCGCTCCGCGGTGATCCCGGCCTCGCTGACGTCCACCTGGAATAGCCCTGCCTCAGTGGGCACTACGCCCTTGGCGCGGTAGAGTTCGTCGCGGCACGAGTCAAGCTGCGCCCGCAACTCCGCCAGGTCCACCGGCCCATCGAAGGCGACGGCGTAGCGCGCGTAGTTCGGGTTCGGGTCCACGTACACCGCGTACTCGCCCGACAGCCCGCGCACGCGAGCCCCGCCGAACAGGTCCAGGTCCGCCCCGCAGCGGATCGTGCGCACGATGGTCGCGTCCGGGTTGGTCCCCCGCACGATGCCCTCGGTGGCGTCCACGTCCTCCGCGGGGAACAGATCGATCTTGTTCACCAGCACCGCGTCCGCCGCCTCGATCTGCGCTCGGAGGTTCGGCAGCGTGTGCACGAGCTTGGGCAGACTTCCCGGATCGACGATGCTGACGATCGACGCCAACTCGTAGGTCCCGTCGAGGCCCGTCTCGCGCAGCATCTGCTCGATGACCATCGGGTTCGCGATCCCGCTGGCCTCAATGACCACGCCCTCGACGGGCTCGTCGTCCGTGTGGAAGCGCTCCGGGATCTGCTGCAGGTGGCCGACGAACTGAGTCACCAGGCACGTGCAGAAGATGCTGCCGCCAGGGATCGCGATGACGTCGTCCTCGCCCTGCGCCAGCAGCGCGCCGTCGATGTCGAGGGGCGAGAACTCGTTGACGAGGTAGACGATCTTCTCGTCGCGGTGCTGCTCGATGATGCGCCGCAGCAGCGTCGTCTTCCCGCTGCCGAGGAAGCCCGTAACCAGGCAGATCGGGATCATCGTCGGCTCTTCTCCTCAATGCGCTCCCTGATGGCCTCGACCAGCCGCGGCTGATCGGGGATGATGGACACGAAGGTGGGGGTGCCGTCGATGCAGATGGTCGGCACGTGCCCGGCATCCAGGCGACAGAACATCCCTATCCCGTCGCGCCTGGTGATCTTGTGCTCGCGCACGGCCACGCCCTCGCCGATCTCCGCCGCCGCCCGTCGCGCGGCGGCCACCATGTACTGGCAGGGCGCGCAGGTCGAGGAATCCAGCGTGATCACGTCCAGGATCACGTCGGCCTCGCCGTCGTAGTCGGGCACCTCGACGTCGCGGAAGTCATCCGCCGCCATCTCGCCCACCGTCTGCCGCGCGATCGCGCGCTCGTACTCGTCCACCGCCATCAGACCCGCGGCCGCCACGTTCTCGGGCGGCGTGTCGTACGGCAGGTCGCAGCCGGGCGCCAGGACATAGCCGTCGCCATCGCCGATGTCGATGCAC
>JALGUI010000249.1 GCA_029820915.1 Candidatus Zipacnadia bacterium
CGGCTGCGGCCGGGCGATCTGGTGATGAGCGACTTCGACGGCACGATCACCCGGCGCGACACCGGGTGGGTTGTCTTCGACACGCTGGGACTTCCGGAGGCGTGGGACTGGGAGTACCGCTGGCGCGACCGCGAGATCAGCTCGATCGAGTGCCTGTCCGGGCAGTGGGGGCTGGTGCGGGTGCCGCCCGCCGAGCTGCTGGCGCTCATCGATAG
The DNA here is from genome assembly GCA_029820915.1 of Candidatus Zipacnadia bacterium. Taxonomy (GTDB): domain Bacteria; phylum Armatimonadota; class Zipacnadia; order Zipacnadales; family UBA5352; genus JALGVA01. The sequence goes on from JALGUI010000249.1 coordinate 216, forward strand.
CATTGAGCTGGACGAGCGTTTCCCGGAGTTCGTGCGGCGCGCCCGCGACGCCGGCGCCGAGGTGGTCGTCGCCAGCGACGGGCTGAGCTTCTACCTCGACCGCATGATGGCGCGGCTGGGCCTTGAGATATGCTCGGATGACCCCGAGCCGGGCGTGCGGCGCGAGTGCATCACGCGTTACGTGAACGAGGCGGAGCTGACCGACGACGGCGTCCGGATCACCTTCCCGCACGCGAACGACGCGTGCATGCAGTGCGGGAACTGCAAGACGCAGCACCTGATCCGCCTGCGGCTCAAGTACGAGCGCGTGATCTACATCGGCGACGGCTACTCCGACCGCTGCCCGGCGCAGCAGGCGGACATCGTGCTCGCCAAGGACCACTTGGCGCAGCTCATGAACGCGCAGGAAGCGTCCTATGTGCCGTTCGAGGACTTCGGGGACGTGATCGAGGCGACGGTGGGGGAGCGGCAGTCGTGAGTTGTCAGTTGTGAGTTGTGAGCAAGGGCAACGGCTGCGGGCCTCACGGCCCGCGGAGAGGCGAGGGCACCCCTCCTCCCAACGGGAGCGGCGTGGCCGACGGCAACAGCGGCGCGTCCCGGGGTGCGGGACGCGCCGCCGCGTGTTCGATCGGTGGGGTCGGCGGGCCTACTGCAGGCGGTCGAGCGCGGCCTCGGCCTCGGCGGCCATGTCCCCCCTACTGCAGGCGGTCGAGCGCGGCCTCGGCCTCGGCGGCCATGTCCCCAGTGGCACCGAGCTGCAACACGGTATTGAACTCCTCGACAGCCTTGGCCGTGTCGCCGATCTCGGCGCAGATCCAGGCCAGGCCCCAGTGAGCGTCGAGGTTGCTCGGGTCGGCCGCGACCGCCGCCTCGAACTTGCTGCGGGCCTCGGTGTAGTTGCCGACGCGCTTGGCCTGCGTGCCCTCGCTCACCAGCGGTGCCGGGGCGCCCATTTCGGCGCCGGGCATCTCCATGCCGGGCTCGCCGGGAGGGCCGCCCATCTCGGCGCCGGGCGGCGTGGGCTCACCCATCTCGCCGGGCGGCATCGGCTCGGCCATCTCCCCCGGCATCCCCTCGGGCGGCGGTCCGCCCTCGGGCATTGGTCCTGCCTCCGGCGGCGGTCCGCCACCCTCGGCGGACTCGTCGCCGCCGCCGCCACCGAAGAGGCAGCCCTGCAGGCCGAGGGCCACCAGCAACCCCAGAATGCTCATCAGTACCAGCATCAGCGTGCGTGGCCTCATGGTCGTCTCGCTCCCTTTCCGTTTCTCCGCGCCTCTTGTGTGACGCGGAACCGTGGACGCAAGCGCTCCGGGCGCACGGGCGCAGCGCGATGACCCGCGGTGAGTCGCCGTCGGGCTATTCGCCGGCGGGCCCGCGCGGGCCTCCCTGCGCGCGAGGTCAGCCTCGCCCGAACCTGCGGTCGATCTCCTCGCGCGACATGCTGACGATGATCGGGTCGCCGTGCGGGCAGACCGCGGGCGTGGGGCTGGCATTGAGCGCGCGGATGAGGTCGGCGATCTCGCGGTCGGTCAGTGCCTGGCCGGCCTTGACGGCGGCGTGGCAGGCGACGGTCGCCACCAGCCGCTCGCGGCCCTGCGCCCGCTCCGCGGCGCCCCACTCCAGCAGCTCCTCGACGATCTCGTGGAGGACCTGTTCGACGTTCGTGTCCACGAGAGTCGCCGGCACCGCACGCACGATGAAGTCGCTGCCGCCGAAGGGCTCGATCTGGAAGCCCAGCTCGTTGAGCTGCGCGCGGTGCTCCTCGACCGCGGCGCGTTCGGCGTCCGTCAGCTCCAGGGTCAAGGGCAGGACCAGCATCTGGCGGCGGACCTGGCCCTCCTCGCCCGAGATGCGGTCGGCGATGACGCGCTCGGCGGCCCGGTGCTGGTCCACGAGCAGCAGGTCATCACCCGCGCGGCAGGCGATGTAGGCCGCTGCGACCTGGCCCAGCGGCATCAGCCGGTCCTCGGGCGCGAGCTCCCCGCCCTCCTCGCCCTCCCGTGGGGTGAAGACCGCCGCGGTGGCGGGCTCGCCGTCGTGGACGCCGAGGCCGTCGTCGCGCTCGTCCACCCGGTCGGCGAAGGGGTTGACGCGCAGGCGCCTGGCCCGCAGGCGCGCGGCCACGTCGGGGCCCTCCCAGCGCCCGGCCTGCTGCGGCGGGATGATCGGCCGACGGCCGCCACTGGGCCTGATGCCCTCGCGCTCCAGCGCCTCCTCGATGGCCTGCTGCAGCAGGTTGTGCATCTCGGCCTGGTTGCGGAAACGCACCTCGATCTTCGTGGGGTGCACGTTGGGGTCCACCAGCTCCGCCGGCACCTCGAGATGCAGAGCGCACAACGGGTGCTTGCCCGACGGCAGCAGGATGCCGTAGGCCTCCGACAGCGCGTGGCCGAGCGCCATGCTGCGCACGTAGCGGCGGTTGACGATGAAGATCTGGTGCTTGCGGCCGGCGCGCGTGAGCTCCGGTCGGCTCACCAGCCCGGTGATGCGCACCGCGCCGGTGTCCATCTCGACCGGCACCATCTGGCGCGCGACGTTTGAGCCGTAGACCTCGGAGACGACCGCGCGCAGATCGCCCCGGCCCGGCGAGGTCAGCAGCACGGTGCCGTCGTGGGTGACCTTGATGGCGACGTCGGGCCGGGCCATGGCCAGCCAGGCGATCCAGTCGGTGCAGTGGCCGCGCTCGGTGGCGGTGGTGCGCAGGAACTTGCGGCGCGCGGGCGTGTTGTAGAAGAGGCTCGCGACCTCGATGGTGGTGCCGGGCGGGCAGCCGATGGCGCGCGCATCGGTGATCTCGCCGCCCTCGATGGTCAGCATCGTGCCCTCGTCGGCGTCGTGTGGGCGGGTGGTGATGCGCATCTGGGACACCGAGGCGATGCTGGGCAGCGCCTCGCCGCGGAAGCCCATGGTGGCGATGCGCTCGAGGTCCTCGGGGGACGCGATCTTGGAGGTGGCGAAGCGCTGCACCGACAGCGCGGCATCCTCGGCGTCCATCCCGCAGCCGTCATCAACCACGCGGATCAGCCGCTTGCCGCCCTCCTCAAGCTCGACCTCGATGCGCGTTGCGCCGGCGTCGAGGGCGTTCTCGATGAGCTCCTTCACGATGCTGGCGGGCCGCTCCACCACCTCACCGGCGGCGATGCGGTTGGACATGCGCTCACTGAGGATCTGGATGCTGCCCATGGTCAGTCTGATGACTCCGCGCTGCATGTCGAACGGATGTAGCCCACACGCACTTGTCTTCGCGTCCCCGAGAGGATAGTCCTGCGGCAGCGTGTCGATTCATGTGGTTGGCAAGAGGACACAGGAAGCTTCACTACCTGTGGGGGAGGGCTCTTTCTTGAAAGAAAACCGCCCTCCCCCGGAGCCCCCTCGCGCAAGGAACTTCAGATGGCGCCGGCGCTGAGCGCACAGTCGAGCGCATGACGGCGCGCGCCGACGACAGGGGCAACGGCAACAACTTGTGCGTGCGCGCCGGCAACGGCTCGTGCGAAACAACGGCGACGCTGCGCGTCGCACGTGGTTTCGCCCTCAACCGCGCCAACGGCGGTGAGGCACATCAATGGTGCGGTGAAGGTCGCTCGCCGGCGGCAGGGCAGGCTGCGCCTGCTCCGCGGGCCCGCTCGCTGCGCTCGCGGGCCGCGGCACTGCGGCGCACCTCGGCTTCGTCCCGCCCTGCCGGGCGGACCTCCGCCTGCGTCGCGCCGCATCTGCCGCCGGCTCAATGCGAACGCCAGGCACGCAGGGCCACCGTCTTACGCACATGCTCTTCCCGCGTTTGCCCCGCGCACACGAGTCTGGATGCTGCCGAATTCTGCTCGGCGGAGGTCAGTGCGGTGGCGACGGTGCATGGGGGAGAAGCAGGCTGACCGATCGCGCGCTCAGCCGGAGGGGAAGGCACCATGGCCTACATCGGCCTGATATCCACACTCACATGCGCATGCTGGTGCGATGTGCCCGCCGAGGTCATCTGCGAGGGCCGGTACCCCGCCCACCTGCAGGGCATCGCGGGCAACGGTGTGGACACCCTCTACTGGAGCTTCACCACCACGCTCGTGAAGACCGACCTCGAAGGTCGGATCGTGGCGAAGGTCGAGGTCCCCTACCACCATGGCGACCTGTGCCTCGTCGAGGACAGGCTCTACGTGGCATGGTCAACCAGGTTCAACCAGCCGGGCGGGGATGATGCCCACGTCTACATCTACGACGCGGGCGACCTGTCGAGGCTCGAAATCGTGGCTCTGCCCGAGGTGCCCTTCGGCGCCGGCGGCATGGACTACCACGATGGGCACTTCTTCGTCATTGGCGGCCTGCCCAAGGGGTACGAGGAGAACTACGTCTACGAGTACACCGCCGACTTCGAGTACGTGACCACGCACGTCATCCCCAGCGGCTACACGACGCTCGGCATCCAGACCGCCTGCTGCCACGATGGCGCGTGGTGGTTCGGGTGCTACACGGTCGAGGGGAAGAAGGGCCTGCTCAAGACCGACCTCGAGTTCGAGCTGCTGGGCATCTACGACGTGTCGCCATCAATCGGGCTTGTCGGGTGGGGGCCTGGGCGCTTCCTGATGGCCGCACACTTCGGCGAGCAGTACCAGGCCAAGGCGGTGCCGATGGTCCCTGATGCCGAGCGCGGGCTCGTCCGCCACGTGGCGGACTGAGCGGCCCGCCACGTCAGTCCGGCAGGGCGACGTCAGGGAAGCTGAAGACCTCAATGCGCTGCTGCAGTGGCTCGCTCTCGCCGGCCGTCGCGCCCTCGAACTCGTACTCGTGGAAGCCTGCCGCGGCCGCACGCACCCACGCCAGGTTATCCTCGATCAGGCGCGTGGCCGCCTCGTCAGTCGCATCCGCGAAGTCAGGCATGACGTAGAAGGCGTAGAAGGTGGATATGTACCAGTCCTCGGGCAGGTTCACGATGCGCAGCGCCAGCTCGCGGTCGTGGATGTAGCGGGACGCGTCCAGGCCGGAGATGACGAAGGCCTTGTTCAGCCTGCTGGCCTGCCTGGCGCCCTCGTCCACGACGCCGGCGACGGTCTCGTACTCGCCGTCGGGCCCGAGCAGTCGAAGCTCGTGCTCCGGCTTGCCGTCCTGGCCATCGATGTCGTTGGCGTAGAGCCAGATGGCGAACGTCGCGGGCGGCTCGCCGGGCGCCGGCTCCTCGCCGCGCGCCGCCCGCCAGTCACGCTTGGTCAGCAGCCCGGCGTCCTCT
>JALGUI010000250.1 GCA_029820915.1 Candidatus Zipacnadia bacterium
CAGCCGTTCTTCCAGTACCCGGAGATCGGCGGCCACGAGGTCGTCGGTCGAGTGATGGAGATCGCGGCGGGCGAGGCGCCCGACATCCCGGGCCGCGTGCAGCGGCGGCCGCCGGAGGTCGGCTCGCGCGTTGTGCTGGACCCGTCGATGCCATGCGGGCGCTGCTACCCATGCCTGCGCGGCCGCTACAACTGCTGCGAGAACATGCGCGTGCTCGGGGTCCACGCGCCGGGGGCCTTCGCCGATTACTTCGCGGCGCCCGTCGGCTGCCTGCACGCGGTCCCGGAGGAGATGTCCGCGGACGCGGCGGTCATGGTCGAGCCGCTGTCGATCGGGACGCAGGCCACCAACCGCGCGCGCGTGACGGCCGAGGACACGGTGCTGATCCTGGGCGCCGGCACCATCGGGCTGTCCGTGCTGCAGGTCTGCCGCTCGCGGGGCGCGCGGTGCGCGGTCACGGATCTGTCCCCGGGCAGGCTGCGGCTGGCCGAGGAGCTGGGCGCGGTGCTGGCCATCAACCCGGTCGAGGAGGACCCCGTCCCGTCGCTGACCACGGTGTTCGGCGACAGCGGCCCGGCGGTGGTCATCGAAGCGGTCGGCCATCCGGCGACGGTGCGTCAGGCCCTGGAGCTGGTGGCGGCGAGTGGGCGGGTGGTGCTGCTCGGCCTGCTGACTGAGGACATCTCCTTCCCCGGCTCGTGGCTGGTGAAGAAGGAGTTGGACTTCATGGGTTCGCGCCTGCACGGCGGCACCGTGCCGCAGGCGGTCGAGCTGGTCGAGCGCGGCGAGGTGGCGCCCGAGCGGCTGGTGACGCATCACATGCCGCTGGCCGACCTCGAGCGCGCCTTCAAGCTGATGGCGGAGGAACCCGACACCACGCTGAAGGTCATCCTGACGCCGTGAGCGCGCGGGCGGAGACATGGGGAGGGCGATGACCGTCGCGGACCCGATCCCGTTGCTGGTGATCGCCGGGCCGACCGCCGCCGGCAAGACGGCGATGGCGCTGGAGGTGGCGGAGCAGGTCGGCGGCGAGATCGTGTCCGCGGACTCGATGCAGATCTACCGGGGCATGGACATCGGCACGGCCAAGCCCACGCGCGAGGAGCGGGCGCGCGCCCCGATTCACCTCATCGACCTCGTGGCCCCCGACGGCGAGTACACCGTGGTGGACTTCTGCCGCGACGCCGCCCGCGCCATCGCCGTCATCCACGCCCGCGGGCGGCTGCCGATCCTGTGCGGGGGCACGGGGCTGTACATCCGCGCCCTCACCGAGGGCTTCGACTTCCCGCCGGGACCGCGGGACGAGGGAGTGCGGGCGCGTCTGCGGCAGGAGGCGGATGAGCTGGGCGTGGCGGCGCTGCACCGACGCCTGCAGGAGATCGACCCGCCCGCGGCGGCGCGCATCGACCCGGGGGACGCGCGCCGCACCGTCAGGGCGCTGGAGGTCTTCGAACTGACGGGTATGCCCATGTCGGCGCAGCGGCACGTTGACGCTGACTCGGCCGCTGAGTATAATTGCGCGGAATACGTCCTCACGGCTCCCAGAGAGTTCCTCTTCGACAGGATCGAGCGCCGCGTTGAGCGTATGATACGCGCCGGGTGGCTGGACGAGGTGCGCGACCTCGTCGCCTCCGGCGTTACGCGTCACTCGCAGTCGATGCAGGCGATCGGCTACCGCCACCTGCTGGAGCACCTCGACGGCAAGCGCGACCTGGCGGAGACGGTGGGACTGATCGAGCGCGATACCAGGCGCTACGCGAAGCGCCAGATGACGTGGCTGCGTGGTAGCGAGGGCTACCGATGGCTGTCGATGGGCAGTGATCGGCAGCGTCACGCATGCACCGCGGTGATAGTCACGACCGCACGGCGATTGTGACAGGCGAGGGGATCATCATGTCGAGCAAGCCCCAGGTTCAGGACGAGTACCTCAACGAGGCGCGCACGTCCAGGAAGCAAGTCGAGGTGATTCTGCTCGAAGGCAGGTCGATCAAGGGGATCGTGGTCGCGTTCGACACCTTCACGATCCGCCTGCGCTGCAAGCGCGACGACATCCTGATCTTCAAGAGCGCCATCGCGGTCATCGGACCGGTTCGGGAGGCGAACAGGCGCTAGACCGCGCGGGCACGCGCGGGCACGCACGAGCACACGGCCGGGATGAGGTGCGACATGCCACTTCGCTTCACGAAGATGCACGGCCTCGGGAACGACTACATCTACATCGACGGCCACGATCAGGACCTGGCGGGCTATGACTTGGGGAAGCTCTCCGCGCTGGTGTCCGACCGGCATTTCGGGGTGGGCAGCGACGGCCTGATTCTCATTCTGCCGTCGGGCACCGCCGACTTCCGCATGCGGATATTCAACCCGGACGAGTCGGAGGCAAACATGTGCGGGAACGGTATCCGGGCGCTCAGCAAGTACGTGTACGAGCACGGGCTGACCGACCGGACTGAACTCGATATCGAGACCGGCGCGGGGATCATCCGACCGCGACTGACCGTGGACAACGGGCAGGTGGTGCGCGTCACGGTGGACATGGGCGAGCCGCGCCTGGCGCGCCAGGATATCCCGATGGAGGGCGAGCCGGCGGATGCCCCGGTCGTCAACGACGAGCTCGGGGTCGGCATGGACCTGATGCGCGTGACCTGCGTGTCGATGGGCAACCCGCACTGCATCATCTTCGTGACCGGCGCAGGTGAGGCGCCCGTCAGGAAGCTCGGGCCGGAGATCGAGAACCACCCGTGCTTCCCGGAGCGCACGAACGTGGAGTTCGTCGAGGTGGTTGATCGCGGGCACGTGCGCATGCGGGTGTGGGAGCGCGGCGCGGGCGAGACGCTGGCCTGCGGCACCGGCGCCTCGGCCACCTGCGTGGCGTGCGTGCTTAATGAGCTGACCGACCGAGCCGTCGAGGTCGAACTGCTCGGCGGCAGGCTCGACATCGTGTGGGGCGACGACAACCACGTGTTCATGACCGGCCCGGCCGAAGAGGTCTTCAGCGGGGAGCTGCCGGACGAGTTCCTCGCCCCCGCGATACTGTGGTGACGACGCCCACGACCGCGATCGGCAGGCGCCGCCCGCCGGCCGTCGCACCCACATACGGCGCAGCAAGGGAGAGCCCACATGGAGCAGGCGCAGCGACTTCAGCGAATCCCGCCTTATCCCTTCCGTGAGATCGCCGCGCTGAAGGCGAGGATGATCGAGCAGGGCCGCGAGCCCATCGACTTCGGCATCGGCGACCCGGACATGCCGACCCCGCAGTTCGTGATCGACGCGCTCTGCGAGGCGGCCAATGACCCGGCGACCCACCCGTACGATGAGTCGGGCTTCGGGACCGAGGGCTACAAGCACGCGATCGCCGACTTCGCGAAGCGCCGCTTCGGGATTGATGTCGATCCCGACGGTGAGATCCAGAGCACCATCGGCGCCAAGGAGGCGCTGGTGCACATCGTCTGGGCCTACATCGACCCCGGCGATGTCGTGCTGGTGCCTGACCCGGCGTACTCGGTTTTCAAGGTGCAGACGAGCTGGTGCGGAGGCGCGCCGTTTCCGCTGCCGCTGGAGGCCGAGAACGACTTCCTGCCGGACCTGGACGCGATTCCGGCGGCGGTCCGCGACCAGGCCAAGATGATGTTCCTCAACTACCCGAACAACCCGACGGGCGCGGTGGCGCCACTGGAGTTCCTCGAGCGCGCGGTGGAGTTCGCGCGCGAGAACGAGCTGCTGATCGTCCAGGACGCGGCCTACTGCGAGGTCTACTATGACGACGCCGACCGGCCGCACAGCATCCTGGAGATCGATGACGCGAAGGACGTTGCCATCGAGATGCACTCGCTATCGAAGACCTTCAACATGACGGGCTGGCGCGTCGGCTGGGCGATGGGCGGCAGGAGCCACGTCGAGGCGCTATCGCGGGCCAAGAGCAACGTGGACTCGGGCACCTTCATGGCGGTTCAGCGCGCCGCCGCCGTGGGGCTGGTGAACTACGAGGACTTCGCGACCGAGTTGCAGGCCGAGTACCGCGCCCGCCGGGATGCGCTGATCGTCGGTCTGCGGAGCCTGGGATGCCCGATCGAGGCGCCGAGGGCGGCCTTCTACGTGTGGGCGCCCGTGCCCGCGGGGTACACGAGCGAGGACTTCGCCACCAAGCTGCTGAGCGACTGCCAGGTGCTCGCCATTCCCGGCTCGATCTACGGGCCGTGCGGCGAGGGCTTCGTGCGGATGTCACTGACCATCAAGGGCGAGGACAAGATCGCGCAGATCGAGCAGGCCATCGAGAACATGAGACGGGGCGGCGTCTCCTGGTAGACGCCGCGGGACGACGAGGTGAGCGCGCTTGAACGAGACCGAGCGGCAGGAC
>JALGUI010000251.1 GCA_029820915.1 Candidatus Zipacnadia bacterium
ACGACGATGGGCAGCACGATCAGGAAGGGCAGCGGCTTGACGGTCCTGGGCGCGTCGTCCGGCACCGGGCCGAAGACGACGATGTTGACCGCTCCCAGGTAGTAGAACAGCGAGATGACGCTGTTGAGGACCAGCATGATGGCCATGAATATGCCCCAGCCGCCGACGTCGGCGCCGGCGCGCACCAGCAGGAGCTTCGAGAAGTAGCCGTTGAAGGGCGGGGTGCCGGCCAGCGCCAGGGCGAAGACCAGGAAGCACACCGCGACGACCGGGACGCGGCGGCCGACGCCCGACAGCCGCCGCATGTCGCGCGTGCCCAGCAGGTACAGGAAGGCGCCGGCGCACAGGAAGGCGCCGCCCTTCATGATCGCGTGGTTCAGGATGTGGTACAGCGCCCCGCGCATCCCGCTGAAGCCGGCCAGGTACGGGAATCCCAGGGCCAGCCCCACGCCCATCAAGATATAGCCCATCTGGGCGACCGACGAGTAGGCGAACATGCGCTTGAGGTCGGTCTGGCGCCACGCCACCAGGTTGCCGACGAACATCGTCACCAGCGCCGGCACGACCATCACCATGCCCATCTCGACGGCCCCGATGGCCAACAGGGCCTTGAGCATGGCGATCAGGCCCGCCTCGATGACGATGCCGGACAGCATGGCGGAGATGCCCGAGGGGGCGGCCGAGTGCGCGTCGGGCAGCCAGGTGTGCAGGGGCACGATGGCGGCCTTGACTCCGAAGCCCACCAGGATCATGGCGGTGAGCGCCATCATCGGCGCGCTGCCCGCGCGGCCGGCGATCAGGTCCGGGATGGCCGCCAGGTCCAGGCTGCCGGTGTAGGTGTAGACGACGGCGATCCCCAGCAGCGCCAGCAGCGACCCCGTGGTGCTGATGACCAGGTACTTGACGCCCGCCTCGACCGGCTCCCACTCCTCGCGCTCGAAGGCGACCAGCACGAACGACGCGATGCTCATGACCTCGAAGAGCACGTACAGGGTGAAGAGATCGCCGGCGAAGCCGATGCCCACAATGCCCGCGGTCATGATCAACAGCAGCGCGTAGAACTTGCCGATGTTGCGCCGGTGCATGTAGCGCATCGAGTAGACGGCCACGAGGCCGGTGAGCAGCAGCGCGGTCGCGGCCAGGAAGACGCCCAGGTAGTTGGCGACCAGGCAGCTCTCCAGCGGCCGCGCCGCCTCCGCGTAGGGCCAGCCCGCCTGGAGGCCGTCCTCCAACACAAGCCAAGCCTGGTACAGGGCGTGGCCCGCGCCGAGCACGGCGACGAAGGCTACGAAGCCGGTGAGCATGCGGCTGTGCGACAGCCGCCCCACGATGTAGGCGAGGAGGGCGCCGCCGGACAGGACCGCTATCGGGAGCAGGGCTTCCATGGCATTATCCCCAACCCAGGAACATCAGCAGGACGGCGATGAACCCGATCGCCAGCCACAGGTTGTTGTAGTTGAGATCGCCGGTCTGGAAGAGACTCAGCACCGCCCCCACGGCGCGCATCGCCACCACCCAGAAGCCCCAGAACCAGTCGCCGAAGGCCTTGGTATCGGTCACCAGGTCGGCCCACATCCGCGGGCCGACGGGCACGGGCGGCCCGTCGGAGCGCCAGCGCACGCTCAGATGGGCCACGATGGCCAGCACCACCACGGCCACCAGGATCAGCGGGCTGACGAAGGTATGGTGCAGCAGCGCCCCGACCTCCGTCGGAGGGATGTGGTGGAAGGGCAGGGCCTCGCCGAGCGCAACGCTGTAGGGGCCGACGTACAGCCACGAGACCACGGCGCCGACGCCCAGCAGCGCGAGCGGCCCCGCCATCTCCCACGGCGGATCGTGCGGCTGGCCCTCGGCCCTCGGCTCGGCCTGGAAGGTCAGCCAGTACATGCGCCAGGAGTAGCCGGCGGTCAGGAGGGCCGTCAGGATCAGGATGATCAGCACGCCGAACATCTGCTGCTCGACCAGCGCCTCGAAGATGGCGTCCTTGGAGAAGAAGCCGTTGAAGATCGGGATGCCGGCCAGGGCGAGGGTGCCGACCAGGAAGGTGCCGTGCACCAGCGGCATCGAGCGCGCCAGTCCGCCCATCTGGTACATGCTGCGGTTGTGCACGGCGTGGATCACGGCGCCGGCGCACAGAAACAGCAGGGCCTTGAAGATGGCGTGGTTGAGCAGGTGGAACTGGCTGGCGAAGACCGAGGCCGCGCCCACGCCCGCCATCATGTAGCCGAGCTGGCTGATGGTGGAGAAGGCCAGCACGCGCTTGAGGTCCTTCTCGAACAGCGCCAGCACGGCGGCGAGCAGCGCGGTGAAGGCGCCGATCCAGGCCACGGTGGGCAGCCACCAGGGCAACAGCGCGAACATGGGCAACATGCGCGCGCACAGATACACGCCGGCGTTCACCAGCGTGGCGGCGTGAATGAGCGCGCTGATGGTGGTGGGCGCCTCCATGGCGTCCGGGAGCCACACGTGCAGCGGGAACTGCGCCGACTTGCCGACCGCGCCGGCGAGGAAGCCCGCCCCGGCGATGGCGAGCAGGCCCATCGGGATCTGGCCGCTGATGGCGGCGCGGATGGTGCCGGAGATGCTCAATGGGTCGTCGGCGCCGATACGGTTCATCGCCGACCACAGCACCGCGATGCCCACCAGCAGGCCGATGTCGCCGAAGCGGGTGACGATGAAGGCCTTGGTGCCCGCCTCGCGCGCCTTCGCCCGGTGGTACTCGTAGGCGATGAGCGCGAAGGAACAGAAGCCGATGATCTCCCAGAAGATGTAGAGCACCAGGAAGTTGTCGGCCAGCGCCAAGGCGATCATGGCGCCGACGAACAGCAGCGTCAGAAAGTAGTACCGGGTGGGCGGGTACTCCTCCTCGAGCGGCTCCATGTACTTGATCGAGTAGAGGATCGCCAGCGCGCCGATGCAGCCGGCGACGGCGGCCACGTAGACGCCGATGCCCGTGAGTCGCAGGGCGAACCTGGCGTCGATGCCGGGGATCCAGTAGGCGGCGCTGAGGGGAACGCCGGCGCCGCGCACCACGAGCGCGATCGTCAGGCCCGCGGTCACGAAGCCGACGGCCACCGTGTACCACTTCATCAGCCGCTCGCTCACGCGGCCCAGAATGGGAATCAGCAGGCAGCCGCCGAGCGGGACGACCAGCGTGAGCAGCGCGATCAGTTCAATGGACGTGACGGCTCACCCCTTCAGCCGCCTGAGAGCCACGATGCTCAGGCTCTTGTTGTGGTGGTGGGCGGCGACCACGAGCGAGAGCGCGATGGCCACGGTCACGGCCTCGATGACGATGCAGGTGACCACGATCGCCTGCGCGGCGGCCATGGTGCCGGTCTCGGCGCCGGCCACGATGAACACCAGCGACACCCCGCGCGCCATGACCTCCAGCCCGATGACGAGCTGCAGCAGATTGGTGCGCGCTATGGTCGCGTAGAGGCCGATGACGAAGAGGCCGATTCCGACGCCTGCGTAGGCGGTCATCAGCGCTCAATCCTCTCCTTGGTCAGCACCAGCACGCCGAAGGTGCCGGCCAGGATGACGAGCATCTGGCCCAGCAGATCTACGGCGCGGTGGTCCCACATCATGGTCCGGAAGCCGCCGATGAACTGGGCGGCCGCGGGGCCCGGGGTGACGTCCTGCAGGAAGATCACCAACAGCCCGATGAGGATCACGGCGGATGCGACGAAGCCCAAGACCTTAATCATCCTGCTCCCTCGCCTCCGTAAGCGCGATGACGGCCAGGAACAGCACGGTGATGAAGCCGGCGCACACGCTGAGTTCGAACATGGCCGCCCATGGCGCGCCGAAATGGAAGAACATGGCGGCCAGGATGGCGGACATCACCGCCAGCGCCAGCGCGCCCTTGAGCAGGTCGCGCAGGTGTACGGCCAGCAGCGCCAGCAGCAGCACCAGCCCGAACGCAACCCAGTCCAGAACCGGGACTGCACCCATTGTGAGATCTCCTTACGCGCGGCGCGTGGCGCCGCGTCGGAGGCCGGTCGAGATGTGCGCGCGACAATCTCCATGTCGCCCGCGGGCGCATGGAGATGGCCCTCCCGGCCTCCTGTTCTTGCGATGGTGGTGTGCCACCGCGCGCGTGTTCGACACTAGCGCGCGGCGGACCTCCCCGCGGGGGGACCGGCCCCGGCCGGGACTAGTGCTAAGTGGCATAGGTTACCGTATCATCGTGCGACACCAACGGCATGTGCAGGCGAGGGCGCCCGCACTACGATGTGGTTGCCTGTTACCTTGTCGTGCAAGAATTCGTACGACGGGCGCCCTCGCCTATCGAAGCCGTTAGCACGCAGTCTTCCGCAAGTAGGCACTAGCGCGCGGCGAGCACCTCG
>JALGUI010000252.1 GCA_029820915.1 Candidatus Zipacnadia bacterium
GGCGTAGTCGTACGCGCGGGCGATGATGCGCCCATCGCCATTGGCGTCGCTGAACGCCGCGCGAAGCGCGGGCGCCTCCAACTCAGCGGCCGAGGGCGCGTCCTGCAGGTGTATGGTCCGGCCGCTCGGGACGGCCTCGATGCGCCGCACCGCCCGGCCGTCCTCGCTGACGAGGGCGGCGTCGCGGTTCCAGATGCGCCACGGGATCAGCGCGCCCTCCTCGTCCTCACGCGCCGTCCACAGGTTCAGCGTGGCGGCGTTGGAGAGCCGTCCGTCCTCGAAGCCATCGATCCTGCGCCGTCTCTTCGCCGCGGCATCCGTGCCGATGGCGCGTCACGCCAATAGCGCAACGCTTGCGGCGGCGCTGCGCGGCGCCGGCGATCAGCCAGTGCTCGCGGCGCTCTCCGAGCCGGCAACTCGGGCCTGAGTGCCAGGTGTGGCGAGGGGCCTTACCACTGCGGTCGGCACTCCCACAGAGCCGCCGTCGAGCGGCCCGTCATGTCGGTCTCACCGGTCCAGATGGTGCCGTCGTCATCGATCGTCATGTCATGAGGGATGATGCAACGGATGTCGAGCGTGGGGTCGGCGATCGGCCCGAGGTTGTGGAAGCGGCGTGCCTCGCGGTCGTAGGCGAAGATCTCGGTCCCGTACCAGCCGCCGCAGCCGTAGAGCAGGCCGTCATTGCCCACCTGCAGGCCCTCGATGCGGGTGTCCAGGAGCGGCTTGCCGAGGTACTCGAGGCTGACGGCGTCGGTGTCGAAGCGCAGCAGCGCCCCGCCGCTGGTGCCGATGTAGCACAGCTCCTCGTCCGGGGCCTGATAGATGACGTTCATGGCCTGCACGTCCCCGTTGAGCCGGGGCATCACGGCGTCCGTGACCTGCATGCCATCGTCGGGGTTGTAGCGGAAGAGGTGCGGCGGCGGGGACCCGATCGTGCCCCACAGGTTGCCGGCGGAGTCACAGCCGGCGCGGTGCGGGAGGGTGCCCCGGCCCAGGGGGACCGTCTCGTCCCGGTCCAGGTGGTACGCGAACATCTGCGGCGTCGGGTAGCAGTGCCCGTAGATGACCCGCCGCCTGGGGTCGAGGCACATCGTCTGGATGTACTCGTGGGGAACCGGGATCGCGAGACGCTCGGTGCGGTCGGCGGCAGTGTCGTGGCGGAAGATCTTGCCGCCGGCGGCCTCGAGGTAATAGCGTTCGTCGTGCAGTCCGGCGCTGGCCGTGTACAGGCTGCCATCCTGGGGATCGAGGGCGAAGGACCGATGGATCTTCACGTCGTACTTCTCGGCGACCTGTACGAAGTGCCGCTGTGCGAAGGCGCCGCTCGAAGGATCGTAGGTCCACAGCAGCTCGTTGTCGTGGTCGGTCAGGCCAAGGTAGATGAGGCCGTCGGCGGGGTTGTAGAGGACGGACGTGATGGCGAGGACGACTCTCACGTCCGGCATCGCCTCCCGCAGCTCGGCGGGCGTCGCGCGCCACAGGGCCTTGTCAACCTGGTCGGGCCGAACGCCGTCGGGCAGCATGATGCGGGCGTGTACCTGCATGCCGGGCATCTGATGTCGCTCCTGTCCAGCGGCCTGTGCGGGCGTGCTCGCGCGCAGGTTCACCCCGGGCCGGGCGCCACCTCCCCCGGGGCTCCCGCCCCGTGCCTTCGGGCCGCGCTCGCGGGCCGCGGCAAGCAACGGCCGACGGCAACGGCCGGGCAAGCGCAGACCGCTTACGGTCTGAGGGAGGCTCGCCTCTCCAGGAGGATGCTTTGCATCCTCACGGCACGAGGCACCACGCACGGCGGCCGGCGTCTGAGGCATACGGTCTTCCCGCGCCTGCCTCGCGCGAACTCGGCGCAGGGGCGCACGAATCCGGATGCTACCGCCCGCAAGGGGCGCTCAGGACCGCTGCCTGTCACGCCACTGCGCCTTCAGGCCGGCCAGGTACTTGAGCAGCGTGTAGGTATCCAGCGCGCGCGCCGTCTCGCGCTCCGTGCGCCGCAGGAACTCCTCGGCGGCCTCGACCTCAGCGAGCGCCTCGTCGCCCCGCCCCGCCTCGTGGTGCTCCTGCATCGCGACATAGTGCCCGAGCAGCTCGTGGTAGTGCCGCAGCAGCCGCCACGAGCGCACTTGTCGCTCGCCGCTGACCGCCGCCGCACACTCGTCCAGGCGATCTGCGAACTCGTTCAGGTGATCCCGCAATCGCTCAGTCTGTCCCGGCTCGGCCTGCTGCCACCATTCCGCGCCATGCCGCGGCGCACCCGCTGCCTCCGCCGCGCCATCGAGGAACTCGATGGCCTGCGGCCAGTCACCCCCGTAGGCGTGCCCGAAGTAGCGCTCGCGGTCGGCAGGCTCCGGCTTCGTGCCGCACAACAGCCGCGCCGTCTCGTAGTAGGGCCAGCCCGTTGGGTAGAACGCGCGCTGCGCCCCGCAGTTCATCAGGCCGCCCAGACCCAGCGTCGCGTAGTCCTCGATGTCCTGACGCATGAGCTTCGCCAGGTGTATCGACATGCGGTCGCCCATCCACGGCCACATGAAGTGGTAGTCGAAGCAGAACGAGTCGGCCGCGTCCTGCCAACCCCAGATGCGCCACAGCTCGAGGAGCTGCTGGTTGTGCCGAGGCATCTGCATCTCGTTCCGCGCCGGCCGCTCGAGCCGCTCGCCCGAGTCGCACTCAGCAGCCGCCATGCTGTGCGCGTAGCACCGGCTGATGGGCGCGAACATGGAGATCAGGTTGCCGTGACTGCGATCGATCGTCACCTCCTCGGGCGGCCACAGGAGGTCGTGGTACGCCAGCAGCACGATCTTCATATCCGGCGCCATCTCCGCCAGCCGTGGCGAGAGCTCGTTCGCGAGCACCGCGTACCAGTCGGCCGGACTGCGCTCCCGGCATCCGGCGCACTCGCAGTGGTTGTTGGGCGCATCCGACAGCCAGAAGTGCAGGGCATCGACCTCGCGGTGCTCATCCGCCCACGCCAGCACCACGTCCACCAAGCGCCGGCGGGCCTCCGCGTTTGAGTAGCACAGCTCCGTGTTGATCGGGATGTCGCCCCACAGCTCCCGCTTGCCGTTGACCTCCGCCAGCAGCTCGCGGTCTGCCTCCGCGACCTCGCCCTCGTAGGTCACCCAGCCGTCCGTGGGCAGACCCAGAGCGGCGGCCGTCCAGCCGTGACCCACCTGGTGCAGTACCAGGCCTCGCCGCTTGACCGCCTCGATCACCCGGCGATCCAGGTCCGCACACTCCTCCTCCCCAAGCTCCCGCGCGTCCTCCCACTCGGCATTGAGCCGGTGCTCGTACCACAGCCGCCAGAAGTAGCTCGATACCTGGAACTGCAGGAAGTAGGCGTTGTAGCCGACCCTGGGCATCCACTCCACCATGTCGAGCACATGCTCGAGCGCCGGCGCGCCTTCGATGCACACGCCGCGGTGGCGATGGGCCGGCACGCACACCAGGTCGAACCCCTGTAGGGGCGCCCCGCCCAGCGCCGGCAACACCTCGCCGTCATCGCCGGGCCACAGCCACTCGGCGCCGAGCTGCCGGAGGTACTCATACGCCGCCATCAGCGCGCTGCGGGGGTTGACCCCGCCGATCACGAGGGCACCCTCGACCGACCTGATGCAGAACGCATCGTCCCACGCGCGGTCACGCACGTCGGGCAGCGCCGCCGCGTCGCCCAACGAGTCCGCGGTGCCGAGCCAGATGCCCGGCTTGCCGGTCATCTCGCGGGCGGCGACCACCTGCACCTCGCCGCCGGTCATCTCGGCCAGACACCGTCGCAGCTCCTCGCCCGCCAGCACCAGCGCCGGGTGCTCGCCAAGCACATGGACCGTCATCATCGCCTCACACCCTCTCGGAACGGCTGTGTGGACTCCCGCGCCGCGAGCGCGACGGCTCCCGCTTCGCCGGCTACAGCGCCGCCAGGTCGGTCAGCGCGTCCAGGACCTCGATGCGCACGCGGTCCTGTACCGCCCGGTCCTTCTCCTCGTCCCATCTGTAGGTCGGCTCGGCATCCATCGCCATCACGCGATCGACGGCGGTGGCGAGCAGCTCCCGCGCCGCCGCCAGGCGCTCGGCGGGCACGCCATCGGCCTGCAACTCCTCGACGCGCGCGCGCAGCATCGTCAGGTACTCGAAGTCCTCGATGCCCTCGCGGATGGCCTCCATGTACTTCGCCGGGGTGACCGAGGTGTCATCGAGGTAGATCGGGCAGTAGGGGCCGTTGCCCGGCGCCGGGTACTCGTTCCAGCACGAGACCCGCCCGGTGTCAACGAAGCACCAGAAGCACGAACCCATTGCGCCGATGCCGAAGGCGTGCCACTCCTGCATGAGGTAGTAGCTGAAGGGGTCGAAGCTGCGCGCGGGGCCGTCGGCGCTGTAGAGCCAGATCTGCTTGCCTTCCTGGCGCATCTGCTCGATCAGGTCGATGTACCATTGCCCCCGGGTCATGGTGTGGCGCCGGTACGGACAGATGACGTCAAGGCTGGCGAACATCTCCAGCAGCGCGTCCTCGATGCCGGCAGGCTGCGGGTCCTCCCAGGTGACGATGCCCGGCGCGGCGGCCTCCATGGCCTGGGCCCAGGCGGTGATGATGCGGTACT
>JALGUI010000253.1 GCA_029820915.1 Candidatus Zipacnadia bacterium
CGCGCGCCTGAGTACGAGATCCAGCACAAGTGCGTGCAGGATAGCATCTCTATCCTGTGCTACAGCCCGCTGATGCAGGGGCTGCTGACGGGCAAGTTCCCGACGCCCGACGACGTCCCCGAGGGCCGCGCCCGCAGCCGCCACTTCTCCGGCGACCGCGAGGGTGCGCGCCACGGCGAGGAGGGCGCGGAGCAGGAGACCTTCGCGGCGCTCCAGGAGATCGGGCGCATCGCCGATGACATGGGCGCGCCGATGGCGCAGGTCGCCATCGCCTGGCTGATCGAGCAGCCGGCGGTGGGCAGCGTCATCACCGGCGTGCGCAGCCCGGAGCAGGCGCGTGTCAACGCGGCGGCGGCCGATCTGAACCTTCCCGGCGAGGTCATCGACAGACTATCCGAAGTGACCGAGGCACTGAAGCAGAAGCTGGGCCCCAACGCGGACACGTGGGAGAGCGAGTCCCGCATCCGGTAGGCCCGCGAGCGGGCGTGCGCGCCACGTGAGAGGCGACGGCGGGTCGAGATAAGGCCGTGGGAAGGCCCGGCCGCTCCCGCGGGGAAGGGTGTAGAGGCCGCGATCAGTCTGGGTGGAGAGTGAGAGCTCATGGACATTGAGCGCGCGATCGATCAGCGAGTCCGCATCAAGCCGGTATTCCCGCAGCTTACCCACAGCGCGGCGTACGAAGGACCGTGCAGGGTGGGCAAGCCGGAGGACCTGACGCCCGAGGCCGACAGGATCAGGAACCGGCAGGCGTTGGAGGCGTTCGAGGCCCAACTCGAAGAGGACCTGACCGATGAGGTCGAGGTGCTGGAGACGACCGTGGTGGAGTGGACCGACGACTTCGTCGTCCCCGACGCGGAGTTGGCGAAGCTCGAGCCGGACGTGTACACCGCCGACGTCATCCTGGTCGCATACGCGAGCCTGCCCCAGTACCCCACGGTGAAGATCGCCGAGCGGTTCGGCAAGCCGCTGGCGATGATCGGGCAAGTTGGCACGGTGGACGTCACCGCCTACCTGCGCGCCAGGGGCATGGAGGGCTACGCATTCCTCGGCTGGGACGATCTGAACTCGTTCCTGTCGCTTCTGCGCGTGAGGAAGGCCCTCGAGCACACGCGGATGCTCATCGCGCTGAAGGGGGAGATCGTGCCGACCGGCGTGGTCAGCAGCATCTACGATCTGGAGGCGCTGAAGCGCCGCTTCGGCGTGCAGCACACGGTCATCACCGCCGAGGAAATCCTCGAGGTGATGCGCGGGCTGCCCGATGACGCCGCCGAGCAGGCGCGTGAGCTGACCGCCGAGCTGATCGGCAATGCTGAGCAGAGCGACATGAGCGAGGAGCAGCTTCTGCCGTCGGTCCGCTTCTACCTCGCGGCCCGCCGGACGCTGGCGAAGCACGAGGCAAACGCATTCACGCTCCCGTGCTTCGAGATCTGCGCCACGCAGGTGATGGAGCAGGAGAAGGTCGGGTTCTGCCTCGCCCACAGCCTGCTCAAGGACGAGGGCATCCCCAGCGCCTGCGAGGGTGATGTCAACGTGCTGATGTCGATCGCGGTGATGATGTATCTGTCGCGCAAGACCCCGCACATGGGCAACACGTCCGTGGCCGACCGCGCAGGCAGTGTCATCCGGGTGGGCCACGACGTCCCGGGTCTGAAGATGAAGGGCTTCGACGAGCCCGACGTGCCCTACGGCGTCAAGAACTTCAACGTCGGCGGATGGGGCGGCACACTGCGCTACGACATCTCGCGCGACATCGGCGAGACGGCGACCATCGCGCGCTTCAACCCCGACGGGACGGCTCTGCTGGTCGCGTCCGGCGAGGTCGTGGGCTGTCGGGGATACATGGACGTGGGCTGCAGCCTCGCGTACGAGCTGCGGGTCGCCGACGCAGAGGGGTTCTTCCGGCTGGAGCAGGACTTCGGGCATCACTTCGCGCTGGTGCTGGGCGACTACGTGGCGCAGGTCCACGAGCTGGGTCGGCTGGCGGGCTTCGAGGTGGTCGAGGCCTGACCCGGCAAGGCAGCTACTCGTCCCCGCCCTCGCGCCCTGTCCTGGCGCGCTCTCGCTACCACTGGTAGCGGCGAGTGTTCGCGACGACGACTCCGTCCGCCGTATCGATCGCGATCGCGTATCCCCCTGAGGCGACCGTCGGCGAGCCGGTCACCTCATACACCCACGTGTCGCGCCCGCCCGTCAACGGCTCAACCGGCAGCGACCCGAGATGCGGGCCCATACTCCGCCGCGAACTGGATGCCGGTGACGCCCCCGATCTCCCCAACTACCGCAAGGTGCCGGCGGAATTGGGCCTCGCGTAGCGCGGCTCAGCGGACGCGATCCAGCCGCCACGCGTCCGGCGTCATGTTGTTGCCGGCGACCACCCAGAGAGCGTCGTCGAAGACCGTGACGCTGGCCGCGTGGCGGGGCAGCCACGGCGTGTCGGGCAGCTCGTGCCAGGTGACGCCGTCCTCGGAGTACCACACGTCCTTGCGGTTGGCGCCGTCCGAGCCCTCCATCACCCACATGCGCCCGTCCCACGCCGCGACCTCGTGGTACTGGCGCGGGGCCCACGGCGCCTGGTCGGTGTGCAACTCCCAGTTCACGCCATCGGCGGTGCTCCACACCTCATTGTAGAAGAGCCGCTGCGGGTACTCGGCGGTGTCATAGGTCCCGCCGCCCAGCAGCCAGATCCGCCCGTTGAGCACGCAGCTTGCGCCGATCATCCCGCGCTCCGACCACGGCGCGTGCTCGACCACGCGCTCCCAGTTCAGCCCGTCCTCGGAGCACCACACATCATTGTAGTAGGCCAGCTCGGCGGACGCGAACTGCGGCACTGTCTGGCCGCCCATCACCCAGATCTTCCCGTCGAAGGCCACGGTGTGGTGCAGGACCCGCGGGCCCCAGGGGATGCTGTCGGTCACCAGCTCCCAGGTCACGCCGTCATCGCTGACCCAGACATCGTTCTGGTAGTGGCCCTGGTTGGCGTCGCCGCCGACGATCCACATGCGCCCGTCATGCACCACATAGCCCGCCGTGTGCCGGCCCTCCCACGGCGCCTGCGGGTTCTTGAGCGTCCAGGTGCGGCCATCCTCCGACGACCACACCTCGGAGTTGCAGACCTGCGGGAAGTGCACCTTGTCGCCCGGGTTCCAGCCCCCCAGCAGCCATAGGCGCCCTTCGAAGGCCAATAGCCCCGCCCCGTCTCGCGCGGCGAAGGCGGCGGCGTCAGTGACGCACGTCCACTCGTACGCAGGTTGCTGCTGGGCACCCATCGCGGTCACCATCCACAGAGCGAGATGCAGTGCGCCGGCTTGAGGCGACATTCGTTGCTCCTCCACGATGTCCGAGCAATCGTGACTGTGGGCGGCCCCGCCGCATCGGGACACCCGCGGCCGATGCGCCGTGCACCGCGCTCGCTACGTCTCGTCGTAGCCGACCAGCGGGCGGTACCAGATGTTGCGGAAGCGCACGAGATCGCCGTGGTCCTGCAGGTCGAGCGGCCCGACTGAGCCATGCGGCTCGTACTCGGTCACGACCTTGTGGGAGGTCACACCCCGCAGCTCCCGGTGGTGGTGCAGCACGATACCATTGAGGATGACTGTCACGTAGGCCGGCCGCGCCAGGTCGTCGCCCTCGAATCGCGGGGCCTCCCAGATGATGTCGTACACGTTCCACTCACCGGGCTTGCGGCAGGCGTTCGCCAGCGGCGGGTACTGCCCGTAGATGGCGCCGGTCGTGCCATCGGCGTAGGTCGGATTGTCGTGGCCATCCAGGACCTGGATCTCGTACTGCCCCATCAGGAAGACGCCGGAGTTGCCGCGCCCCTGGCTCTCGCCCTTGATCTCGTCCGGGCAGCGGAACTCGACGTGCAGGTGGCAGTCGCCAAACTGCTGCTTGCTGCGGATGTAGCCGGTGCCGGGCACGACCTCCATGTAACCGTCCTCGACCTTCCAGCCCGCCTCCCCGCCGTCGCGGCGCTCCCAGCCCGACAGGTCGGTGCCGTCAAACAGGATCACGGCATCCGCGGGCGGCGCGCCCGGGGCCTGCTGAGTGCTGAACTCGCCCGGCGTCACCAGGGGCGGCTGGGGCCGGTTGCCGTCGTGAACGTGCCAGTTGGTCCCCGGCAGGATAGGGGTGTCGTCGTAGCCGATCGGCTGAGCCATTGTGGGTCCTCCCGTCAGTCCGGGCACACGCCCGGTTCTGTGCGCTGTGCGTGTGCCGGACTTCCGCCTCCCGGCCTCTCGCACCTCCCGGTCAGCGTCAGCCGGCCGTCAGCGCCATCACTCCCCGAGGATCCAGTCGATCTCGACCTCCGCGCCCCCACGCTGGGGTCAAGTCGCAGTGCGACGATCTGCTGCCCGCGCCACTTCGCGTGCTCGCCAACGGGAATGGTGTACTCGTGCCACTCGCCATCGGGCTGAGTCGGGAAGTTCATGTACATCTGGTCGGTGAAGCTGGAGTGCTCGGCGGTCGCCCAGAAGACCTGCCCCTCGGATGCGCCGCCGGTAATGCGCATGCGCACCCGCAGCACCGAGTACGTGTCCGCGGGCACGCGCATGAACAGTCGTGCCACGTACGGGTCGGCGCCGGTAATGCGCGTGCGCAGCGTCCCGTCCTGGACCGTGGCCTCCGCGAGGGAGTGCGTGGCCGAC
>JALGUI010000254.1 GCA_029820915.1 Candidatus Zipacnadia bacterium
GCTTCCTCGCCATGGAGTACGACACCAACACC
The DNA here is from genome assembly GCA_029820915.1 of Candidatus Zipacnadia bacterium. Lineage (GTDB taxonomy): Bacteria > Armatimonadota > Zipacnadia > Zipacnadales > UBA5352 > JALGVA01. The sequence continues at coordinate 33 of JALGUI010000254.1, forward strand.
CGCCCCTTCATGCAGAAGCTTGAGCAGCAGTTCGAGCAGGCCAACCCGGACATCGACGTGCGCATCGAGGTCATCGACTGGGACGCGGGCTTCCAGAAGCTCTCCACCCTCATCGCCGCCGACAATGCGCCGGACCTGGCCAACATCGCCACCATCTGGCTGCCCGAGCTGGCGGACCTCGAGGTCGTCGAGCCGCTCGACGACTTCGTCTCCGACGAGATGCGGGCGCGCTTCATCCCCATGACGCTGCGGGGCGCCGAGTACGACGGCCGGCTCTACGGCCTGCCCATCGCGGTCTCGGCCAGGGCGCTCTACTGCAACTCCGCTCTGCTGGGCGCGGCCGGCAAGCAGCCGCCGAAGACCTGGGAGGAGCTGGTCGAGGTCGCGCGGGCCTGCGCCGATCCCGCGCAGGGCGTCTTCGGCTTCGGCATGCAGGGCGCCAAGACGGAGACCGACGTCTACTGGTACTACTTCCTGTGGGCCAACGGCGGTCGGATCCTCAGCGACGACGGCACGCGGGCCACCTTCAACTCACCCGAGGGCGTCGAGGCCCTGCAGTTCTGCGTGGACCTGATCCACAAGTACCAGGTCACCGAGCCCGACCCGACCGCCTACGACCGTGAGGACCTGCAGGAGCTGTTCAAGGGCGGGCGGCTGGCGATGATGATCACGGGGCCGTGGTTCTGGGGGATGCTGGAGGAGGATGTCCCCGATCTCGAGTACACGCTCGCGCCCATTCCCGCCCACAAGGACCAGGTGACGATGGCCGTTACCGACAACCTCGTCATGTTCGAGAGCTGCGCCGACAAGGACGCGGCCTGGCGCTTCATTGAGTTCTTCTACGACCGCGAGTTGCGGTTGGAGTGGGCGGAGACCTTCGGCATGCTCCCCGAACTCAAGGAGGTCGCCGAGAGCGAGTACATCACCGGCAGCGAGCAGTGGAACCTGTTGATGAGCCTGCTGCCGACGGGCCGGTTCGTGCCGCTGCACCCGCGGTGGACGACCATCTCCGAGGAGGTCAAGGTCGGCGTCCAGGAGGCGCAGCTTCAGACCAAGACGCCGCAGCAGGCGCTCGACGACGCCGCCGAGCGCGTCAACCGCGTGCTGGCCGGGGCATCCGCTGAGCAGTAGCCGCCGCCGTCTCCACGCCGTCGCCGTTCTGTGATGCGCGGGCGGCGTTCCCGCGTGCCGTTGACCGCCGTTCCGAAGGGAAGACGCGATGTCTCGACGGCGTGACGCGCTGGTGGCCGCGGCCTTCCTCGCCCCCAGCGCCCTGCTGCTGTTCGGCGTGATCTTCTACCCGATCCTGCAGACCTTCTACGCCTCGGTCTGCAGCGTTGACCGCAAGGGCAACCCCGGGGCGTTCGGCACGCTCGAGAACTTCCGCGCCCTCGCCGAGAGCGAGGTCTTCACCCGCGACATCATACCGCAGACGCTGATCTGGACCGCTATCGTCGTGGGCGGGACGATGGTCATCTCGATGTTCGTGGCGCTGGCGCTGAACGAGCGCCTGCCCGGCCGGCGACTGCTGCGCGCCATCGTGCTGCTCCCGTGGGCCACGTCGCTGGTCATCACCGCCGCCATCTTCACCTGGATGCTGCACCCGACGCAGGGCCCGATCAACGGCCTGCTGCGCGCCTGGGGGATCACGGACGCGCCGCCCGCCTGGCTGGCCAGGCCCGAGCTGGCCTTCGCCTCAGTCATCGCCGTGGGCATCTGGGTCTCGATCCCCTTCACCTCGACCGTGCTGCTGGCGGGACTGCAGGCCATCCCGGACGAGCTGTACGAGGCGGCGCTGATCGACGGCGCGTCGGCCTGGCAGCGCTTCCGCAACATCACGCTGCCGCTGCTCAAGCCCGTGCTGCTGGTCGCGGTGGTCCTCAACGTCATCTACGTCTTCAACTCGTTCCCGATCATCTGGGTCATGACCGAGGGCGGGCCCGCGAATCAGACGCACATCATCGTGACCTGGATGTACAGGGTCGCCATCCGCGAGCGCGAGTACGGCCAGGGCTACGCCATCGCCGTCATCACCTTCGTCTTCCTGCTGATCTTCGCGGTGGTCTACTCGTGGCTGTTCGGGCGGGAGGAGGTGGATCGGCTGTGATCTCCTCGCCCGGCCAGCGCACCCTCTACTTCCTGGGGATGCTGCCGCTGATCGCCATCATCCTGCTGCCCTACGCCATCATGCTTTCGGGGGCGCTCAAGTCGCCGGCGGAGATCGTCGCGCCCGAGTTCAGCTTCATCCCGCAACACCCGCAGCCGGGCAACTTCGTCGAGGTCTTCCGCGCCATGCCGCTGGGCCGCTTCTTCCTCAACTCCACCATCGTCGCCGTCGGCGCCATGGTGCTGGTACTGCTGTGCGCCATCCCGGCCGCCTACGCGCTGGGCAGGCTCCGCTTCCCCGGCCGGCGCGCCATCCTCTTCGCGATCCTGACCACGCAGATGTTCTCGCCCATCGTGCTCATCATCGCGCTGTTTTCGCAGTTCACGGGCTACGGGCTGCTGGAGGGCGCGCGCTGCTACCTCGCCCTGATCGTCGCCGACGCGGCCTGCCGCCTGGCCTTCGGCGTCTGGCTGCTGACCGGCTACTTCTCGACCGTGCCGCGCGAGGTCGAGGAGGCGGCGCTTATCGACGGCTGCACGCGCCTGCAGATGCTGACGCGGGTGCTGTTGCCGATCTGCAAGCCGGGCGTGGTCACCACCATGATCTTCGCCTTCATCACCGCCTGGAACGAGTTCGTGTTCGCGCTGACCTTCGTCCCCAGCGACGAGTTCCGGCCCCTGACCGTCGCGATTCCCAGCTTCATCGGCCAGTACGGCGCCGACTGGCACCTGCTGATGGCCGCGGCGCTGCTGGCCACGGTCCCGGTGGTCGTGATGTTCCTGCTGGTCGAGCAGCACCTGGTGCGCGGCCTGTCCGCCGGCGCCATCAAGTGAAGGGCAGTCGTGAGCAACGGCAGTTGTGAGTGATGAGTTACGAGCAACGACAAACGGCAACGACGCCTGAGCCGTTGCCGTTCGCCTGCGGCTCGTCACTCGTCCCTACTCCAGCACCACCCACCCGCGGCTGATGGCGTCGGCGTGCGCGCGGATGCTCGGGAACCACGAGGAGATCTCCCCGTCCCCGCCCTGCACGTTGCGCACGAAGTTCATGGGCAGCAGCGATCCCGGCGTGGGCTCCACGCCGAACTCGGTCAGCGGCACGCGGATCTCGGCGATCCACCTATCATCCTCGACGGTCGCGGCCCACTCGGCGTCGAGGTCGTGGGCCAGAGCGTCGCCGTACTGCATCTCCTCGTCGCGCCGCCATTGGTCGAAGAACGCGCCCGCCGCGTTGATGATAAGCTGCACGTACTCGTAGTCGCCGTAGCGCGGGCTGATGAAGATCTCAACTGAGTCGTCGTGCCAGGTCGAGCCGTCACGCGGCGACGCCTTGGTGACCAGGTCCGAGGTATCCTGCTCGCATTCGAGCGCGATGAACAGGTCCTCGCCGTCGTGCGCCAGCCGCACCCTGGTGACATGGTCGGACTGCGTCGCCTGCCCCCACTTGATGAAGTCGGTGAGCACGTCCGCGCCCTGCCACAGGTCCTCATCGAGCCGCCCGTCGATGGTCGGGGCGACGTCGGCGCGCACCGCCGTCCCGACCTTGGTGGCCATGGCGCGCACCTGCTCGACGATGGTCCGGTAGCCGTCCGAGCCGCCCTCGCCGAACACCTCGGTGACGCTGTCGCTGATGGCCTCGCGCAGCGCGGCGGCGTCGAGCGCGCCCGCCTGCGCGGCGGCCTCGATCTGCTGGGCGGCAAGCTGCGAGGCCGCCCAGCGCTTGGCGATGGTGGCCCCACCGGACTTGAGCGGCGCGATCCAGGCCTGCTTGGGCGGGTGGAAGGCGATCGGGTCGTCGCCGACGCGCTCGGCCATGTACCCGTCGATGTCCATCTCGCCCACGCGCTCGGCCATGCGCCGCATGGCCGCGGCGACGTCCTCGATCGACGCGCCCGCGTCCATCATCTCCTCGATCTCGTAGCCGGCCCAGTAGTTGCTCGCCAGCAGCTCGGTTATCTCGAAGGTCTTGCGGAAGAAGTGAATGCGGTCGCTCACGATCTGGCTCTCGGCCTGCCCGGCGGCCTCGTCAAGGTAGCCGATGCACGCCGCGATCGTCTCAGGCGGGAAGATGCGGAACTGCGCCGGGTCGGCGGCGAGCCGGTAGGCCCAGTGGCCGTGGCCGAAGTTGTTCTCGCGCCAGGCGCGCTCGCACAGCGCGAAGTACTGCTTCATC
>JALGUI010000255.1 GCA_029820915.1 Candidatus Zipacnadia bacterium
GCGCCGAGACGTGGCCATGGCTCGGGTGTGGCGACAGGCCATGTCCGGGCATGGCCGCCGGACACGCGGGGATACAGGCGGGCGACTGACGCGACGGCAGACAGGCTGGAAGCCCGTCCTACGAACGCCAGCGGCAGACGACGGACGGCAATGCCGATGGTGATGCAGGGCACGGCACGAGGCGGCGCCGGGATGGCGCCGCCTCGACCATTTCGGGTCAGGCTGTGTCGTGGCAGGTGCGTCGAAGGCCTACGGCACGGTATCCTCGTCCACGTCGCAGTCGCCCTCATCGAGCTCCGGCGAGTCGCTCTTCATCATGAACAGATCGCGCGTGGGCTGGGCGTGCTCGAACTCCCGCGTGAAGGTGATGGAGCCCTGCCTGCAGCTCTGGGCGCACTGGCCGCAGAACAGGCAGCGGTCCATCTCGAACTCGAGGTGGCCGGTGAGCTCCTTGGTGCCGTCCTCGCGCTCGACGCGCTTGCGGACCACCTTGATGACGTCGGCCGGGCAGTCGCGCTGGCACAGCCCGCACAGGGTGCAGCTCTCGGGGTCGTAGCGCAGGCGGCCGCGGAAGCGCTCGGGCGGCTCGAGGCGCTCGATAGGGTACAGCACGGTGGCCCGCTTGCGCACCAGCAGGCTCTCCATAAGCTCCATGGCCATCGCGGCGATAGTGTACTTCTGAGCCATCGGTCTACGCTCCCACCTGGCGGATCACGAAGGCGATCACGCCGATGTTTACCAGGGCCGGGATGCCCAGCCACACCACGCACCACTGCACCATCTGCTCGATGCGGATGCGGGCCAGGGCGGCCTGGGCGAAGGACAGGAAGAGCACGATCAGCAGGATCTTGACGATGAGCACGATCATGCCGACCAGCCCGGCGAGCCACGTGGGCATGGCCGCGAAGGGGATGCCCCACAGGTGCGGGCCGCCGAGGAAGAGGGCCGAGATGAGTGCCGCGCCCACGATCGTCTCGGTCAGGAAGGTGAGCTTCCAGATGGCGAGTCTCCGGCCGGTGTACTCGACCTCGGGCCCGGTGACGATCTCGGTCTTGGCCTGCGGGATGTCGAAGGGCACGCGCTCGAGCTTGCCGATCAGCGCGATCATGGCCACCACGAAGGAGAGCGGCGCCGCGGAGATGAGCCACAGGCCATCGCCCTGGGCGATGGTGATGTCGCTGATGCTCCAGCTCCCGGCGGCGATGGCGGGCCCCAGGCAGGCCAGAAGGAACGGCACCTCGTAGCCGAAGAGCTGCGACAGCACCCGCGTGGCGCCGATGGTGGCGAAGGGGTTGGTGGAGTACCAGCCGCCCAGGAACAGCGCGAAGGCCGGTAGCGTGAGCATGTAGAGGACCACGATCAGGTCGCCGTCGAACCACGACAGCGCCGTGGTGGACCACATCGGCACGTAGACGACGGAGGCGATCACGCCCGCGAGCGCGACCAGCGGCACCGCGGTGAACATGGCGCGGTCGGCGTGCTCGGGGATGATGTCCTCCTTGGCGAGCAGCTTGATCAGGTCCGCCAGCGGCTGCATGATGGGCGGGCCGACGCGGTTCTGGAACTTCGCGATCAGCTTGCGATCGACCCAGGACGCGAACAGCCCGAAAGCCACCAGGAACACGAAGCCCGGGAAGACCAGCACGTGAAACAGCGGCGTTACCACCTGCATTGATGGCCCTCTCGTCTGCTGATCCCCGCGCGCGACCCAGGACCCTCCCGGCGCGTGCGGGTTGAGTGCAACCTCAGCGCCCTTGCCCGAGCCCGACCAGCTCCGGCCAGGTCAACTGCCGGCTGTCACCGGTGCGCACATCGTCGAGCACGACCATGCGGTCGGTGCACGACATGCACGGGTCGATGGACGCGAAGGTGATTGGGATGTCGGCGATGTAGCCGCCCTTCAGCATCTCGAGCACCGCCGGCAGGTTGGCGAGGGTGGGCGTGCGGATCTTGACGCGCGCGGGCACGTCGGAGCCGTCGCTGCGCACGTAGTAGATCAGCTCGCCGCGCTGCGCCTCAACGCGCGCGGTCGCCTCGCCCTCGGGCACCTTGCGCGGGAACTTGGCCTGGATCTCGCCCTCGGGCATCATGTCCAGCGCCTGCACGGCAATGTCGCAGGCGTCGATGACCTCCTGGACGCGCACCAGGGTGCGGCCGAGCACGTCGCACAGCTCGGAGGTGCGCACCTGCCACTCGACCTGGTCGTACTTGAGATAGGGGAAGACCGTGCGGATGTCCCAGCTCACGCCCGAGCCGCGCAGCGTCGGGCCGACCGCGCCAAGCTCCCGGCAGCGTTCGCCCGAGAGCAGGCCCACGTCCACCACGCGCTTGAGGAAGGTCGCCTCGGTGGTGGCAATCTCGGCGTAGTACTCGGCGCGCGCGCGGATGATCTTCATGCCCTCGCGGATCTTGTCGGCCATCTCCGGGGTGATGTCGTGGCGCACGCCACCGAGCGTGGTCATGGCGTAATGCCCGCGGTTGCCCGAGACCGTCTCGAGGAGGTCCTGGACGACCTCGCGGTCGCGCCACACGTACATGAACAGTGTCTCGAAGCCGACCTCGTGGCCGGCCACGCCCAGCCACAGCATGTGGCTGTGGATGCGCTCGAACTCGTGCATCATCATGCGGATGTACTGGGCGCGCTCGGGCACCTCCACTTCGGCCAGCTTCTCGATGGCCGTGCAGTAGCACAGCGTGTGGGCGTTCGAGCAGATGCCGCACACGCGCTCGCACAGGTACAGGTCCTGGACGTAGTTGCGCTCGGAGCAGCTCCGCTCGATCGAGCGGTGCACGTAGCCAATGCGGATGTCGGCGTCGATCACCAGCTCGCCGTCAACGGTGAAGCGCAGGTTTTCGGGCTCCTTGAGCGCCGGGTGCTGGGGCCCGACCGGGAACGAGAGCTTAGCCATTGTCCTCCTCGCCCTCCTCATCCGCCACATCGTCGCGCCGGAGCGGGAAGTCGCCCTCGGGCCAGTCGTCGGGCAGGATGAGCCGGCGCGGATCGGGGTGCCCGACGATGCTCACGCCAAAGAGCTCCATGACCTCGCGCTCGTACATCACCGCCGCGGGCACGGCGGGGGTTATCGTGTCGATGCGGTTTACGCCCTTGGGGACGGCGGCGCGCAGGTTGAGCGCGCAGCCTTCGATGACGAAGTGATACAGCATCTCGATCTCGCGGCCGTTGTCGTGGCCGGTGATGGTTGACAGGTGCACGGGGGGCCAGGCGTCCATGATGAAGCGGGCCATCCCCGGCACGTCCTCGGGCGGCACGCCGACCCAGGCGTCCACCTCGGAGGTGGCGCGCGCCTCGGTGAGTTCGCCCTCATAGCCGTGCTGGGTCTGTTCGATCAACTCCGACGCGGTCACAGCGATCTCCTTCTCCCTGGTGGTGCGCCGGGCTAGCCCCGTGCGGCCTCAGTGTCCTCGCGCTGCTCGGCCATCTGCTCGGGCGTGTAGACGAGCCCGCGGGTGTCTCCGCGCGCCTCGATCTCCTGCACCAGCTTCTCGGCCTGCGGGTCGAGGGTGGCGAGGAGCTTGAGGACGCCGTAGGAGATGGCGTCGGGGCGTGCGGGGCAGCCCGGGACGTACATGTCCACCGGTATGGCCGTGTCAACGCCGCCCAGGATGTTGTAGCCCGGGTAGAACGGGGCGCCGGAGACGCCGCAGGTGCCGATGGCGATCACGAACTTCGGGTCGGCCATCTGCTCGTAGATCCGGATCACGCGGTCCTTGATCTGGCGCGTCACCGGCCCGGTGGCGAGCAGCACGTCGGCGTGCCGGGGGCTGCCCTCGAGCAGCACGCCGAAGCGCTCGAGGTCGAAGCGCGGCATCAGCGCCGCCACGATCTCAATGTCGCAGCCGTTGCACGAGCCGCAGTTGAGATGGCACACCCAGGGGCTCTTGGCCCGCGCCCACTTCACAAGCCCATCAAGCATGGTTCTTCCCCTGCTATCCGCGGGACCCCCGCCGCTTCCGTGTCGATCGGCGGGACGGCCCGCTCAGTCCTTGAACAGGATGATGATCGCGACCAGCCCGACCAGCAGATAGGCGGCGACCATCCACACGATCGCCGTGCCCGTCACCGTGCCCAGCACCAGCGCCATGACATCGAGGAGCGTGAAGATGAACGCGGCATGGTAGAGGTGGTAGGCGGTCGGGAACGAGTCGGCCTCGACATTCTCGCCGCACGCGTACGTCTTGAGCTTGCCGCCGATCACCCGCGACGCGGGCGCCAGCGCGCGGCCGAACAGATACACCGCCCAGCCGCACAACAGGCTCAGAGCGAACACCGTGGCGGGATGGTACAGCACCGTCATGGATCGGCACCTCCGAGCGGCATCGGTCACGGGTACAAGAGACGCCCTGCCCCGCTCTATTGCTTGCAGGTACGGTAGAGATCAGAGCCACCGCCACGTGCGCCGCGAGCGGCGCCCGGCGGCCTGGTGCTATACTTGCGGAAGACCGCGTACCAACGGCTTCGACAGGCGAGGGCGCCCGTCGTACGGATCGCTGCGCCAAAAGCGAACAGATACCCCAATCGTGGTGCGGGCGCCCTGCGCTCGCAGCGCGAGCGCCGAGGTCGCGGAGCGACCTCGCCTGCACATGCTGTCAGCAGCAGATTACAGCACGCGAACTTCCGCCGGCAGACACTAGCCGGTGATGGCCATGAGCGTGGACATTACCCGCTCCGCGGCCGGGTCCACGAGCTGCAGGCCAAGCTCCGGGTAGACACCCAGCAGCACGGCCAGGGCGCCGAGGACGACGATGGGCAGCACGATCAGGAAGGGCAGCGGCTTGACGGTCCTGGGCGCGTCGTCCGGCACCGGGCCGAAGACGACGATGTTGACCGCTCCCAGGTAGTAGAACAGCGAG
>JALGUI010000256.1 GCA_029820915.1 Candidatus Zipacnadia bacterium
TGTGCAGGCGAGGGCGCCCGCACTACGACATGGTTGCCTCTTACCTTTTCGTGTAATGCTTCGTACGACGGGCGCCCTCGCCTGTCGAAGCCGTCAGTACGTGCTTTTCCGCAAGTAAGCCCTAGCTCCCGTAGACCTCGGCGGCGTCCAGGAACGCGGCGATGTTGGCCCAGCGGATCTCGGGGTACAGGTCGTAGGCCGGACAGAGGACCAGGCCCGCGTGGCCCAGGGTCTCGACGCGATGTCTGACCTCCCGGCGGATGTCGTCAGGCGTCGCGCGGGAGAACGTGGTCTGATGTCCCACGGTCCCCCACAAGGCCACGCGCGGGCCGAACCGTCGGCGGATGCGCTCGGCGTCCATGTGCTCGGGCTGCACGGGGTTGATGGCGTTGACGCCGATCTCGGCCAGGTCGCCGATGATCGGCTCGTAGTAGCCGTCGCTGTGGTAGAGTACGCGGAGGTCGGGGTGGATCGTGCGCGCCGCCTGGATGATCGACGCCATGCGGGGCTTGAAGAACTCGCGCCAGTGGTCCGGGCCTACTATCATCGACCGGGGCATTCCAACGTCGTCGCCGAGGGCCAGCACGTCCACACCGGCCCGGGCCACGGCTTCCGCCTTCGCCCGAGCCATGTCGGTCAGCCGGTCGAGCAACAGATGGGCCCAGTCGGGGCGCTCGATGAGGTCCAGCAGGAAGTTCGCGAGGCCGCGCAGCCGCCACGCCGCCTCGAACAGCTCGCCGCCAAGATGCGGGAGCGATCCGCCTGCGGCCTGGCCGCGGGCGTGTATCTCCCGCACCTGACAGGCCAGGGCCTCGACGTTGTCGGGCACGCCGGCGTCAGGGAAGGGGAAGTCGCGCAGCTCGCCCAGCGACCTCGCGCGAGCCAGCGGATTCCGTCTCTCGGCGTCCTCAGGATGGTAGTCCCAGCGGGCGTAGTTGGTCACCTGCTCGAGCGTCCCGACCGTGCCGAGGCGCGTGTTCACCCCGGACTCCCCGACCAGGCGGCGCAGCTCGTCGTCCCCGGGGACCTCGCCGAACAGAATGAACTGCACGTCGATGAGGTCGTCGCGGTACTCGCTTGGGGGAGCCAGCTTCTTGATGTCAACGCGGCCGAAGCTCAGGGCGCGAGGCACGCGGTCCGGCGTGCCCCCGTCCAACGCTGTGAGGATGCGCTCACGCCCGGTCATGGACGCCCTCCGCCGGTCATGGACGCCCTCCGCGCACGGCTCTCGCCCCCCGACCGCCGGCCTGCCATCACGGCACACGCGCGGGGCCTCCGGCGCGCGCCGCCGCCACGCGTCCCCGCGACAATCGGCTGTGCATTGCCCACATCTCGGGCGCGGTCGGTGCGTCTGCGCCGTACGTCGTTTCCGTACGGAGGGGCTGCCCGAGCGTCCGATCCCGCTCAGGGGCGGGGTCGGGGCGAGGGTGAGGCGCGCCAGCGCCTCAGCTCCCAGCCGACGCTTCGCGTCGGGCAGCCCAGCCGTTGCGTCGTTTGGTCCCCCGCACGGGCGGGACTGCGGTCATGGGCCGGGATGGAACCTGACGCCTGCGCAACACAACCGCGCAGGCGTCACTCCTCGCGCTGAGCGCTCGGAGCGGCCCCTCCGTACGACAAGGCGGCGCATCGCTTGTCCATTGCGTGGCCTCGCCGCAGCCGTCCCGAGCTGTGGGTAATGCACAGCGACAGTCGGCGCTACAGATCGGCCAGGTACTTGGCCGGGTTCATCATGAACTCCCTGTAGACCTGGTAGTGTTCCGTCTCCTCGTACTTCACCGGGCCTGTAGACCTGGTAGTGTTCCGTCTCCTCGTACTTCACCGGGCGGGCAGGGATGGAGTCGAAGCTGTAGATGATGGACTGTGGGCACGCCAGCAGGATCGGGGAGTGTGTGGCGATGATGAACTGGGCGTGCCCTCGCTTGCTCATGGCGACCAGCAGCCTTAACAGCTCGAGCTGGCTGCTGGGCGAGAGGGCGGTTTCCGGCTCATCGAGCAGATACAGTCCCTTGATCTGGTAGCGGGCCGTGAAGAAGGACATGAGGGACTGACCGTGCGACTGCGTCAGGAGTGACTCGCCCCCGAAGTACTTGAGTTGGCCGGGATCTGATGCCGCCCACTCGTCCAGGACCACCGCGAAGTGGCGGAAGATCTCCGAGCCGAAGTACGACCCGGGCACACTGCCGCGTCGCCAGTCCACGGAGATGTAGTCGCACAGCCGCTCCTCATACGGGCTATGCTCGGCTCGACGCCTCGGGGTGTCGCGCCAGATGTGGATGCCACACTTGCGGGCCAGGGCCGACAGCAAGGTGGACTTGCCGGAGCCGTTCTCGCCGACGAACAGCGTGACGGGCTCGTCAAACCCGTAGGTGGCGCCATGGCGGAGGATCGGCAGGTTGAACGGGTAGTGCTCGGTCGTCGGGTATCGGTCGGGATGAAGGGTAACGCTGTTGAGATGCATTGATGGCTTCTTGCCTCGATCGAGATTAGGTCCCGGCCGAAGCCGGGACCGCACACTTGGGACCGCAACCGATCCCATTACTCGGTGTCGGCGCCGCCGCACAACATGTCGCCCCCCCCGTCCCGGCGCTCACTCGGCGATGTAGCCGAACTCCACGTCATCCACCCAGAGCACCTGGTCCGGCTCGCCGCCCGACCAAAAAAACACCTTCACCAGACAGTAGCCGGGCTCCACCTCAAGCTCCGCCCGGTACTCCCGCCACTGCTCGCTCGGCTCTACCGCGATCTCAGCACCGGTGCCCCGCTGGCCCGACACCGTCACCTTCGCCTCCGTCGCATCGCCGCGGGCCTGGAAGCGCAGCACGTACGTCCCGCCGGTGCGCAGCCGCATGGGCTGACTGCTCAGCGTCATCGCAATCTCCGGCCTGACGAACTTGAGGCACGAGGCGCCCTCCACGGCATCCTCCTGGCTCCAGTACGGCCAGGTGAAGCCCATCTTGCGCGGGTGCTGGGTGGTCCAGCTTCGCGGCGGGTAGTCCGGACTGCCCTCCTCGAAGCCGCCGTTGCGCAACAGGCTCACCAGCCGGCCGCGGTAGCTCTCGCGCAGGTCGGCCCGGACCCGGGGTGACGTGCCCGGCGCGTAGCGCACGTAGACCTCGGCGGCCTCGCGCCACGGGGCCCGCACGCCCCGCACCCTCCGAGCGCTGAGTGTCTGATCCCATCGGTCCTGCACCAGGATCTCGGTGCCCTCGCCGGACGCCGTGAAGGTGTACAGCCCCGGCTCGCGCGGGTCGAGGCAGCCAAAGGCCACGATCTCCCCGTTATCGGCGACCGCCGTCTCGAGTTCCACCGCGTATCCGCCCGCGCCATCGGTGACGGTCAGCTCCAGCGGGGGCGGCGGCTCTCGCGGGTCCGCGACCGGGTCCACCCACAGCACGGTCTCGCCGGCGGCGGGCAGCTCGATCTCCGCGCGTCCGTCGCGCCAGGCGGCCGCCAGCGGCTTCGCCTGTGCAGGGGCGTTCGGCGGAGCCTGGAATACGGCCCTTGGCTGCTCTCGCAGATAGACCGCGACCGTCACCGCGGCCTCATGCTTCACCTGGATCAGCGCCGCGCCCGCCGGAGACGGCATCTGCCCCGCGGCATCGCACACCTGGTCCGCGCTGAAGATCGCCACGCCGTCCACGGTGAGCCTGGTGCCGCCGTGCAGCAGCCAGCGCTCCACCGCTCCGTCCGGGTCACGGCCGACGCTGACCACGCGCGCGTCGGTCTCGATCCCGTCGGCAGTGACGGCTGTGGGCTCATCCGCGCGCTCGCGGAACACGACGGTCTCGGTCACTGACCCCGTCGCGAACTGCACCGCCAGGGCGTCGCCGGCCGCGATCTGCTCCAGGCCCGCCATCCGCGGCCCGGCGCCCGCCTCGTACGCGTCCATCACGGCAAGGATGCGCTCATCACTGCTCTGCTCCGCCGTCGTCACGCGTATGTTGTAGGGCTGCGGAAAGGCCTCGGTGTAGCGACACCACTTCTTCGTCAGCATCGGGTACGGCCGCTCGTTGCTCTGGGCATAGCGCAGGTCGGCAGGCGCCAGATGCTGCACCCGCAGCCGCTGGTCGCTCTGACTGACCACCATCGTGCGCGCCTGCTCGTCGATGTCGGCCGGCTCGAAGGTGTTGAGTACCCAACTGAACTCCGACGGCTCCGTGGCGCCAAGCTCGTCGTAGACGAGGAACACGTCCGGCCGGATGAAGACCACGACCCGGTCGAACTCCTCGAGCATCTCCGGGTAGGCGGTGGCGGCGTCGCCGATGAACAGGCAGTAGTCGGCGCTGTTGAGGAAAGCCGAGAACCTTCCCGCGGAGTTGATGCTCTTGGGCTGCCCCTCGCCGTTGACGAGGATGGAGTTGTGGGCGGCGGTGGCGACACTGAACTGCCGGTGGTAGGTGTCGCCGCAGTAGGTGTAGTAGCCGGAGTCGATCGCCATGATCTCCCCGCCCGCGTGCAGCACGAAGCCGTTCTGGTCGGCGTGGGCGTGGCTCGCCCCGCCCCACGGGCTGCTGCGGAAGAAGATCCGGTTGCTGTGGTGGTCGTAGAAGCGATCGTAGGCGGCCAGTTGTCCCACGTCCGGGAACAGCCTGGCCTGCGCGATGTCCACCGGCGGCTTCGGCTCGATGCCCATGCTCGACAGGTACCACAGGGGAACGTGCCGGGGGTTGCCCACCACCGTGTCACTCCACCACGTCACGTACCGGCTCCCCGACATGGAGCCCAGGAAGCCCGAGATGTAGGTGTCGGCCGAGGCGCCGGGCACGGGGACCAGCAGCGAGTAGACATCGCCCCAGTGGTTCCACCAGTAGTTGAGCGACATGCAGTACATCCAGAAGTCGCCCGCGTTGCGCAGCCGGGGCTTCTGGAAGATGTCAATGCCCGTGGCGGTCCTCAGTGCCGCCAGGCCCTCGAGGATGAACTGGAACTTGTGGCTGTAGGTCTGCCCCTCGGTGTACCCGCCGTCCTCGCTGCCCCAGGCGATGCGGTTCACGTACTGTCGGATCAGCCAGTCGGCCCACTGCGCGGTCTCCGGGGTCTCGTCCGCCACCGCCAGCACCGTCGTCAGCAGCGCGTGCATGCACTGCTGGCCGTGCGAGTTCTGGTAGTTCAGGTGCAGCTTCTGGCGGTCGTGGCACCAGGCGAAGGCATTCTCGCAGTGGTACTCGATATGTTCGACCACCTGCCGGCGCTCGTCCTCGGTGAGCAGGTGGTAGAGCCGATCATAGGCCAGCGCTACGCCCTTGAGCCCGTACTCGTAGTTGTACACCACGGTGTCGTGCTGGCCGCGGTCCTCCAGGTGGTAGTCCATGCGCAGCGGCGCGACGAAGAGCAGCCAGCGGCGGGCCGCCTCGGCGTAGCGCTCATCGCCGCTGATCAGGTAGGCCAGGGAGAGCACGTTCGCCTTGCCGGCGTCCCCGGACAGATCGCTGTTGGTGTACCCCGCGGGCACCAGCGCCTCCCCGTCCCGCAGGAAGAAGACCTGCTTGCGCGACGTGCCCGGGTCCTCCGGCATCGGCCTCAGCGTCAGCTCCGGGGGCTGGGCCTCCAGCAGAGCGTCCGCACGGTACTTGATGTCCGCCCAGGCCTCGCGAGCCACCGTGTTCCGGCGCGCGCGGAACTCCGCCAGCGTGTCGGGGGTGACGAAGATCCGCGGGTGGTCGGGCATGGTGCGCAGGATCTCCTCGGTCGGCGGCACCGGCAGCGACACCGAATCGGCGGTGATGACGAAGCTGCGCACCGGGCCGGGCTCGGAGACCTCGCCGGCCTCCGTCACCACGAAGTAGCGCCAGTGCCACGTGCCCTCGGCAAGGACGGCCGAGTGATTGTAGAAGGGCAGGTCAATGCCCTCGACGCGGATGACGTCGCGGTCGAACTCCTCGCGCCGGCACATCTCGACGGTGTAGGTCGCCGCCCGATCATCGACCCGCCAGATCATCGACGGCGGGTTGGTGCTCGCCGGCGCGCCGTCGCGCGGCGAGAGCGGCGGGTGCGCCGCCGGCTGGGGCGAGGT
>JALGUI010000257.1 GCA_029820915.1 Candidatus Zipacnadia bacterium
GTGGCCCAGGCGAAGCTCACCCACGCGACGGTCAGGGCCGATGAGCTGGACGCGCCGGCGTTGATCGGGATGGTCCCGCGGATGGTGCAGTCGTAGCCGCGCGTGAACTCGATGCCGTTGCGCGCGGCGACGTTGGTGGCCGAGCGGATGTAGTCGCGGCGCTCGCGATACGGCACGGGCAGCGCGGCGTCGAACTCATCGCGCAGGTCCAGGTCCGGCATGTCGATGGCGAAGCGTGTGTCGGCCCGCGGGGTGCCGGAGATGCGGATGTCGAGGTCAATCGCGCAGGCGATCACCGAGAGCCCCAGAAAGTCCTGGTGCTCGCCGAAGAGGCAGATTCTGCCGGGAGCGGAGACGGTAATGCGGCCGTGCATGCGGGCCCTCCACCGGGCTGCCCGTGGCGGCGTCAGGCCCCGCCGCGGACGGTGGTTGCAGTGTACGGTGCCCCGTGGGGCCTGTCAAGCCGAGCACTCGCGTGTTGACGGCCGGCGCGCATCGGCGCTATCCTGTGCGTGCATCTCAGGCCCGCCCGCGTCGCCAGGGAGGCCCGTTCATGCGCGCGCATCTGCCGCTCGTTGCCGTGGTCCTCATCGCCAGCACCGCGGTTCTCGCCGCCAACGAGGACGAGCCACCGCTGGCGCAGGCCGACTTCTACGTCTCCCCTGCTGGCGACGACACGGACCCGGGGACGTTCGCGAGGCCCTTCGCCACGATCGAGCGCGCCAGGGACGCCGTCCGGGTCCTGATCGCCCAGGTCCCCGTCGCCGAGGTCCGTGTATGCCTTCGAGGGGGCGTCTACGCCCTCGACCGCACGCTGGAGCTCGGTCCGCAGGACTCCGGCACCCCCGCCCACGGCGTCACCTACGCGCGCTATATCCCGGCGAGGAGGTGCGCGTCGTGGGAGCGAAGCAACTCGAGGCCGATTGGTTCACCCCGGTGATCTCCTCGTCTCCCGTGTGGGGCAGGATCGATCCACTCGCGCGTGGGCACCTCATGCAGGCCGACTTGCCCGCCCATGGGATCTCCGAGTTCGGGAAGCTGAACAAGCGGGGGTTCTGGAACCAGGGAGGGCCCTCGGCACTCGAGCTGTTCTTCAACCGGGAGCCGATGCAGTTGGGACGCTGGCCGGACGAGGTCGATCACTCCGAGGTCGATCGCGACGTTCTCAGCTCCACCGGCTGGGTTGTGACCGAGCGCAGGATCGATGAGACCCACTTCACCTACACCGGCACTCTGGAGCAGGGCCGAGGAGGTCTGGGTCCACGGCCTGTTCAGGAACGGGTGGGCGGACACGCATGTGCGGGTCACCGACATCGACACGGCGGCCAAGGTGATGAGCCTCGCCTCGGAGCCCTACTACGGCCTCGCCGGCGACCGGCCTTACTACGCCGAGAACCTGCTGGAGGAGATCACGGTCCCCGGCGAGTGGTACCTGAGCCGTGCCACGGGTATCCTCTATTTCTGGCCGCCGAGTCCCCTGCAGGAGGGCGAGATCTACGTCTCGTACTTCGCAGGGAACGCCACGTGCTGGGCCGATCCCCTGGTCTGGCTTAGGGACGCCAGCCACGTCACGTTCGACGGCATCGTCTTCGAGATGACCCGCGCCGGGCTGGTCCGGATCGAGGGAGGGGCCTACAACAAGCTCGTCAACTGCGTGCTGCGGAACGCAGGTATGCACGGAGCCCTCATCTCCGGCTCTAACAACGGCCTGGATCGCTGTGACATCTCCGGCGTCGGCAACTACGGCGTCGAGTTGAACGGCGGAGACGAGCTGCGTCTGATCCCCGCCAAGAACTACGTCCGCAATTGCCACATCCACCACTACGCCAGGTGGTGCTGGACGGCGACCCCCGCCGTGCGGCTCATGGGCGTGGGGCAGGTGGCCGAGCACAACCACATCCACCACTCCCCTCACGAAGGCATCATGTTTCGCGGCAACGATCACCGGATCGAGTTCAACGACATCCACGACGTCTGCCGGTGGGTCGATGACGCGGCGGCCATCGGCAGCCCCGGCAGGGACTGGAGGCACCGGGGAACCCGGATCCGGTACAACTTCATCCACCAGGTCGGCAGCAAGCTCCCCAGGGCAGGGTTCGGCACGCATGGCGTGTACCTGGACTGCACCATGAGCGGGCAGGAGGTCTTCGGCAACGTCCTCTACGACATCACGAACGTTGGTGTCTTCCTCAACGGCGGGCGTGACAACCTGATCGAGAACAACGTTTTCGTGAAGTGCGGAGTCGCGTTAGCCGCCTCAGCCTGCGGCATCTCCGTCCTCAAGCCGGACACCCCGCTGGACGTGGTGCGGCAGCTCACCAGCGTGAACTACCAGCGACCTCCCTACAGCACGTCCTATCCGGAGCTGGCGGCGGTTCCCGACAACTGGGCCGAACTCACTGATCCCGCGAGGAATTGGCTCTACCCGGAGGGGTGCGTCTTCTCCCGCAACCTGGGGTGGGAGGTCGGGGTCTGGACGAAGGAGGTCAACTGGGGCTTCGGGGGGACGGGCGCCCTCAGCAAGTTCACGATCGAGGACAACATCGAGAACGCCGACCCATGCTTCGCCGATGAGTCCGCGCTCGACCTCAGGCTCGACCCCACGTCGCCGGCCTGGACCATTCCCGGCTTCCAGCAGATCCCCTTCGAGGACATCGGGATCATCCCCCAGCCCAGCACCACGAACATCCCCTGATCGCCTCGGCAGAGCGACGAGATCCTCAGCCTCCAGGAGGTCCTGCCCGAGTACGTCTCAACCCTGTGGGGTGTGACCACGGTCTTCCTCAACATCTGCCCGCGCCTGCCACCGCAGGCGCGGGCGTGGCTCCCCGGCCGCAGCCTGTGGCCACGCCCGGCAGGGACGACAGTTCTGCTCTGCTCAGACCGGACACCGTCACGTTGCTCCGCGAATTGACCCGTCCCCTTGACATCCAAGCCCTTCCACACTACTATTAGCGCTAATGGTTGAACGTAAATCCGTTATCGTTGTACGCCGGACAGGCCGACACCCGCGCACGAGAGTGTGCCCATGAGCGTTACCCAGCGCGACATAGCGGAGCGAGCAGGGGTCTCGGTCAACACCGTCTCCGTGGTGCTGCGCGGCGTGGCCAACACCATCGTCAGCGATGCCACGCGCCAGCGCATCCTGAAGATCGCCGACGATCTCGGCTACCGGCCCAATCCGCACGCCCGCGCCCTCGTCGGCGCCAAGGCCCCGCTCATCCGGATCGCCTACCGCCCCTGGGACGACTACATCTCGAACGTCAAGGGCGCTGCGCTGCTCAACGGCCTGGGCGATCTGGGCCGCGACGCCTCCATCGGCAGCAGCATCAAGAGCGGGGATGTCCACGGCACAGTGGCCTCGCTGCTGTGGGGCTCGCCTGAGGCCGTCGTCTTCCAGTACCCGAACATGGCCGCCGACTTCATCGCGTCGGTGTGCCGGGCACTGCATGACGAGGACGTGCATGTCGTCATGGCGGACTTCTCTGCCCCCCTGCCCGATGACGTTCCGTGCGATGCGGTCCGTCTTGATCGCGAGGGTGGCGCCGCGCTCGCGGTGCGCCATCTCCTGGAACTGGGACATAGGCGCATCGGCCTGGTCGCCGCCCGCGGCCACCGCGGCAGAGCGGAGGGTTACGACGCCGTGCTCGACGAGCACGGCATCCGCGAGCGCTTCGTCGAGCAGTTCGACCTCGCGGCGCAGCCCGGCGACAGCGATCGCCAGCAGATCGTGGCCCAGGCGGCGAGCGAGGCCACCTGTGCTCTGCTCGACCGCCACCCCTCGCTCACGGCGCTCGTGTGCTCCTCCGACATGGTGGCGCTCGGCGCCTCGCACGTGCTTCACGCGCGCGGACTGCGCGTGCCCGACGACATCGCCCTCATCGGCTTCCACGGTGAGCCGTGGACCGCCTTCCTGCCCGTGCCCCTCAGCACCATGGCGGAACCAGTCCAGGCCATGTGCGCACATGTCCACGAGTTTCTGACCGCGCGCTTCAACGGTGATAGAGATCCATGGCGGCGTGTCACCGTGCATTACCGGCTCATCGCGCGCCAGTCCACAGGCGAGGCGCTGCCTGGAGCCGCCGACACTGGTTGCTGAGGCGCTTTCCCGACCGGTCACCCGCTGGTGGTGACCGGGTTGGATCGCATAGCTCTACCCGTGGCCTCACACGCTGAATGAAGAGGTGAGAAGCATGCGTTCCCGTAAGGGCTTCACGCTGATCGAGCTGCTCGTTGTGATCGCGATCATCGCGATTCTGGCCGCCATCCTGTTCCCGGTCTTCGCCCGAGCCAGGGAGAAGGCGCGCCAGACTGCCTGTCTGAGCAATATGAAGCAGTTGGGGCTGGCCTTCGCCATGTACGTCGAGGACTACGACGAGATGGTGATGCCGCTGTTCATCAGGCCGTCCACGGGCACTATCACCTGGCCGAAGATCATCCAGCCATACGTGAAGAACATCCAGGTGTTCAGTTGCCCAAGCTCGATGCACAAGTTCGACGGCGTATCATCCTACAGCCCGAGCATCGGGGGAAACGCCTTCGGGCTCTTCTACCCGGGCTGGGCGGGCCACGAGTTCTCCCTTGCGCAGTACGCCCGTCCAGCGGAGACCTGCCTGCTTGGCGATTCCGCCCGGCAGCACCCGACCGATGCCTACGACATGGACTACTCCGGGCACTACCTGGTGCAGTTGCACCCGCTGTCTTACGGGAGCAAGAACCGGGGCAAGTGGGCCTGCCGCCACAATGGAGGAGCTGTCTGCGTCTTCGCCGACAGCCACGCCAAGTGGGTGGCCCTCCTGAACATCCCGCAGATCGCGGCTGACGAGATCTTCTGGTACCCGGACGCGGAGTAGACTCAAGCCAACCGCCGATCCGCGCGCCCGCGCCTGCCACCGCAGGCGCGGGTGGTGCTGCCTGCTGGACTGGAGGCGCGATCATGACGCACTACGGTGGCGCGCAACGTCCGTGCCTTACCCTCGCACTCATGGTGGTGATGGCGGTGTCGGCGTTTGGTCATGCGGCGGCGCAGGAGGCGGTCAACCCCGAGCTTTTCACCGACCTCGGGGTGCCCGTCAAGCGCAACGCCATCTACAATCACATCCTGGGCACCGATGCTGAGGGCAACGAGCGGTACTACCAGGCCTACAAGGGCGAGCCGTGGTTCCTGCTGTCCATCGACCCGCTGACCGGCGAGGCGGAGCAGCACGCCGCCGAGGCCATCGGCAATCCCTACGGCATCTGCCGGGCCGGCGACGGCCGACTCTACCTCTCGACCGGCGGCTCCGGCATCGGCGAGGTATACCGCTTCGACCCCGCCGCCCGTAGCCTGGAACTGGTCGCGCAAGCGCCCGAAGGCGAGACTGCCGTGTGGCAGCTCTGCGAGGCCGAGGACGGGATGATCTACGGGGGACCGCCGGTGACTACGTCTACTGCAACACGGGCCCAAGCCGCGCCGGCGTGTGGGCCTACCACATTCCCACCGGCGAGCGCGAGCAGATCCTTCCCGAGCGGCTGCGCGGCGAACTCTCGTGGGGCACCGCCCAGAGACGCGCCGACGGCATCGTCTACATCAGCGCCGGTGACGAGGTGTTCCGCGTCGAGGGCACCGAGCTGACGCCGGTGGAGGAACTGCCTCCGGCCCGCGTCATGAACTTCCAGGGGACGCCGACGAAGATGGCTCTGCACATGGCCGATCGCACGGTCATCACCGTGGACAGCCAGTCCGGGGTCGAGCAGCGCTACTACGTGCACGTGCCGGGCGAGGACACACGGACTGTGCCCTTCGCCTACGAGGGCACCGCCACGCGGCTGTGGGCGCTCGAAGCAGGGCCGGATGGCATGGTCTACGGCACCACACGCGGCCCGATCACCCTGTTCAGGATCGACCCGGCCACCGATGAGGTCACCATCCTCGGGGACCCGGTCCATGTGAACGGGCAGGTCTACGGCACGGCCTGGCGCGAGGGCACGCTGTACATGGCGGCCTACGGCAAGTCCAGGGTCGTCGCATGGGACCCGGAGAAGCCCTGGGACTGGGGCACCGAGCCGGAGAGCAATCCGCGCTTCATCGGCGGCTGCCACATCGGGCGCCCGGCCGCGCTGGTGGTCGCACCCGACCGCCGCCATCTGCTGGCAGGCGGCGTGCCGGGGTACGGCACGGTGGGCGGCGTCCTGACCGTCATCGATCCGGACAGCGATGAGACCGAGGTACTGGAGGACCTCCTCGGCACGCAGAGCATAGCGAGCATGGTGACGCTGCCCGAGCAGGGCCTGGTGTGCATCGGCACCACTTGGCGGGGTGGGAGCGCCTCGGAGGCACCGCGGACCGAGCCGCGACTGCTGCTGTGGGACTGGGAGA
>JALGUI010000258.1 GCA_029820915.1 Candidatus Zipacnadia bacterium
GGCACACAACGGCTCCGCACCGTCGCCCGACCCCGGTGAAATCCACGCGGGCACGCCGCAGCGCCGAGCGAAGATCCTGCGACATGCGACTGGACAAGTTCCTCAAGAACGCCGGCATTATCAAGCGACGCACCCTCGCAAAACGCCTCTCCGACGAGGGCAACATTCAGGTTGACGGCCGCACGGCCAAGCCCAGCACGGTTGTATCGCCCGGCCATCGCATTCGCGTGCAGATCGGGATGCAGATCGCCGAGTACGAGGTGGTGGCGCTGGCCGAGCGGCCCGTCCCGAGGTCTGAGCGCGAAGATTACGCGCGCCTGATCCACTCCGAGCGCGTACGGCCGCTCAGCGACATGTAGCCCGCGGGGCAACCGCGTGCGGTCCGCGCCGACGCACCGTATGGAGCGGCGCCAGGAGTGTTCACATAGCCGGACGCGCCTGCGCGACACCGACAGCCACACGCTATCACTGAGCGTGCAAATGACAGGGAGGACGGCACATGGCTCTTGACAGGCACGTATTCTTGTTCAGCGAGGACGCCGACCCGATTATTGCGGCCCTCAAGCAGGAGGGACGCGGGATCAAGGACCTGCTGGGCGGCAAGGGCTCGAACCTGATGCTGATGACCAACTCGGGCATCCCGGTTCCGCCCGGCTTCGTCATCGACACGGACTCGTGCATCGCGTTCATCGAGAACGACCTGCAGATGCCCGCGGGTCTCGACCGGGACGTCGATAAGGCTCTGGCGACCCTCGAGGACCAGGTAGGGAAGCGGTTCGGGGACGCCGAGAATCCGCTGCTGGTGTCGGTCCGCTCGGGCGCGAAGTTCTCGATGCCCGGCATGATGGACACGGTACTGAACCTGGGGATGAACGACGAGGTCGCCGAGGGCATGGTCAGGCTGACCGGCGACGAGCGCTTCGTGTACGACGCCTACCGGCGCTTCATCATGATGTTCGCGGACGTCGTCAAGGGCGCCGACCGCGAGGTGTTCGAGGAGGCGCTGACCGAGGTCAAGGCCGAGGAGGACGTCGAGGAGGACACCGACGTCTCCGGCGCGGGCCTCAAGAAGGTCGTCGAGATGGAGAAGGAGACCTACGAGCGCGTCGTCGGCGAGCCCTTCCCGACCCAGCCGCGGGAACAGCTCATGCAGGCGATCGACGCGGTATTCGCGTCTTGGGACAACGACCGCGCCATCGCCTACCGGGAGATCCACGGCATCCCGCACTCGCTGGGCACCGCGGTGAACGTGCAGATGATGGTCTTCGGCAACCTCGGCGACGACTCCGGGACCGGCGTGGCCTTCACGCGCAACCCCGCGACCGGCGAGAGGGAGATCTACGGCGAGTTCCTGTTCAACGCGCAGGGCGAGGACGTCGTGGCCGGCATCCGCACCCCGCTGCCCATCAGCGAGCTCGATGACCGGATGCCCGAGATCTACGCGCAGTTCATTGACATCTGCGAGAAGCTCGAGCAGTTCTACCACGACATACAGGACGTCGAGTTCACCATCGAGCCGGGCAAGCTGTGGATGCTGCAGACGCGCGACGGCAAGCGCACGGCACAGGCGGCCATCAAGGTCGCGGCGGACATGGTGAGCGAGGGCCTGGTGACCGAGCGGGAGGCCGTGATGATGGTCGAGCCCTCGCAGCTCGACCAGCTCCTGCACCCGCAGTTCGACCCCGAGAGCAAGCCCGAGGCCATCACCCTGGGCGTTGACGCGTCGCCCGGCGCCGCCTCCGGCCAGGTCGTGTTCACCTCCGAGGACGCCGACGAGTGGGCGAAGGCGGGCAAGCGCGTCATCCTGGTGCGTCATGAGACCTCGCCCGAGGACATCCGCGGCATGGCCGCCTCCCAGGGCATCCTGACCACCACCGGCGGCAAGACGTCTCACGCCGCCATCGTCGGCCGCCAGATGGGCACCCCGTGCGTGGTCGGCGCCGGCGACGTAGAGCTGGACTACGAGGCCGGGCAGTTCCGCGTCGGCGACCATGTCATCAGCGGGGGTGACTGGGTCTCCATCGACGGCAGCACCGGCGAGGTCATGCTCGGCGAGGTCGAGACCATGCCGTCGGACATCATCCAGGTGCTCACCGGCGACAAGGATGCGTCCGAGTCCGAGATGTACACCATGTTCTCCAGCCTGATGGCGTGGGCCGACGACGTGCGCGCGCTGGGCGTGCTGACCAACGCCGACACGCCCGAGGACGCGGCCACGGCGCGCAAGCTCGGCGCCGAGGGCATCGGTCTGACCAGGACCGAGCACATGTTCTTCGGCGAGGAGCGGCTGCTGAACTTCCAGAAGATGATCGTCGCCGATGACGAGGAGTCGCAGCGCGCGGCGCTGGCCAACCTGCTGCCCTACCAGCGCGAGGACTTCGAGGGCATCCTGCGGGCGATGGACGGTCTGCCGGTAATCATCCGCCTGCTCGACCCGCCGCTGCACGAGTTCCTCCCCAAGAGCGAGGAGGACCAGCAGATCATCGCCGACGAGACCGGGAAGACCATCCAGGAGATCCAGGACATGGTGGCGCGGCTGCACGAGATGAACCCGATGCTCGGGCACCGCGGCTGCCGCCTGGGGATCACCGACCCGCTGATCTCCGAGATGCAGGCGCGCGCCATCTTCGAGGCGGCCTGCGTGCTGAAGAAGGAGGGCCTGGACCCGCACCCGGAGGTGATGATCCCGCTGGTGTGCACCGAGGGCGAGATCAGTATCCTCAGGCGCCTGGCGGACCGCGTGGCGGAGGAGGTCATGGCGGAGCAGGGCGTCGAGGTGGACTACCTGGTCGGCACGATGATCGAGCTGCCGCGCGCGTGCACGTGCGCGGATCAAATCGCGAAGCACGCCGAGTTCTTCTCCTTCGGCACCAATGACCTGACCCAGACCGCCTTCGGCTTCAGCCGCGACGACATCGAGGGCAAGTTCCTGCCCGCGTACATCGAGCAGCGCATCTTCGAGACGAGCCCCTTCGCCGTGCTGGACGAGGATGGCGTGGGCGCGCTGGTCGCGATGGGCGTGGAGAAGGGCCGCGCGGCTCGCGAGGACATCGAGATCGGCATCTGCGGCGAGCACGGTGGCGACCCGAAGTCCATCGACTTCTGCCACCGCGTCGGCCTCAACTACGTGAGCTGCGCGCCGCTGCGCGTCCCGATCGCGCGGCTGGCGGCCGCGCAGGCGCAGCTCAACAACCCGCGCTAGGACGAACCAAGGCGGCCCGCGCGACGGGCCGATGACCGGCGCACCCACGGGGGCGGGCGAGCGCCCGCCCCCTGCCGGTGCGGAGCACAGTTCCGACGGAGGTGTCCCGATGACCACCATGACCTCAGTTCAGGCACGTGAGATTCTTGATTCGCGCGGCAACCCGACCGTCGAGGTCGAGGTCGAGCTCGCCGGCGGCGCGTGGGGCCGGGCCGCGGTGCCCTCCGGCGCGTCAACCGGCGAGCACGAAGCCGTGGAACTCCGGGACGGTGACGAGAGCCGCTACGGTGGCAAGGGCGTGCAACAGGCTGTCGAGAACGTCAACACGAAGATCGGCCCGGAGGTCGTGGGCCTTGACGCCACCCGCCAGCGCGAGGTGGACGCGACCATGATCGCGCTGGATGGCAGCGCCAACAAGGCGAACCTGGGCGCCAACGCCATCCTGGGCGTGTCACTGGCGGCCTGCAAGGCCGCCGCGGCGGCGTCGGAGCTGCCGCTGTACGAGTACATCGGCGGCATCAACGCCCGCACACTGCCGGTGCCGATGATGAACATCCTCAACGGCGGCGAGCACGCCGACAACAATGTGGACCTGCAGGAGTTCATGGTCATGCCGGTCGGCGCGCCGAGCTTCGCCGAGGCGCTGCGCTGGTGCGCCGAGGTCTTCCACGCACTCAAGAAGGTCCTGTCCGCCAAGGGTCTCAACACCTCGGTCGGCGATGAGGGCGGCTTCGCCCCCGACCTGGGCTCCAACGAGGAGGCCCTGCAGGTCATCGTGGAGGCCATCGACGCAGCCGGCTACTCGGCCGGCGACCAGATCCGCATCGCGCTCGACCCCGCCGCCACCGAGTTCTTCGACGCCGACCGCGGCAGGTACGTCCTCGCCGGCGAGGGCCGCGAACTTGCCGGCGACGAGATGATCGACTTCTACGCCGACCTGTGCGACAAGTACCCGATCATCTCCATCGAGGACGGGCTCGCCGAGGACGACTGGGAGGCCTGGCCGAGGTCCGTCGAGCGCCTGGGCAGCCGCGTGCAGATCGTCGGCGACGACCTGACGGTGACCAACACCGAGCGGCTCGGCAGAGCCATCGAC
>JALGUI010000259.1 GCA_029820915.1 Candidatus Zipacnadia bacterium
GAGAAGCGGCCGTCGGTGATCAGCGCCACCGACTCCTCCTTGCCCATGCCGGTCAGCGCGGCGGTCGGGTTGAGCATCTCGCGCATGCCGGGACCACCGCGCGGCCCCTCGTAGCGAACGATAACCCACGAGCCGTCCGCAATTTCGTCGGCGAGGATGGCCGCCATGGCGTCCTCCTCGGAGTCGAAGCAGACCGCGGTGCCCCGGAACCGGCGCATCGAGTCGGCGACGCCCGACTGCTTGATGACCGCGCCGTCCGGGCACAGGTTGCCGCGCAGCACCGCGATGCCGCCGGTCTCGCGGTAGACGTTGTCGAGCGACCGGATCACGTCATCGTCCCACACCTCGGCCTCGGCCACCAGCTCGCTCATCATCCGGCCGGCGACGGTGACGTTGTCCTCGATCAGGTCGCTGAGGACGGACATGGCGCCGAGAACGCCGCCGGCGTTGTGCAGGTCCTCCATCATGTAGTCGCCCACCGGGCGCAGCTTGGTGATCTGAGGCGTCCGCCGGCTGATCTCGTCGAACCAGTCGAGTTTCACCGGCACGCCCGCCTCGTAGGCGATGGCGGTGATGTGGAGGCAGGAGTTCGTCGAGCCGCCGAGCGCCATGTCGATGCGAATGCCGTTGCGCACGGAGGCATCGGTGATGATCTGCCGGGCGGTCACGTCCTCCTCGACCATCCGGCATACCGCCTCGCCCGAGTCGTACGCGAGCCGGATGCGCTCGGCGGTGCCCGCCAGCGCCGAGCCCGCGCCGGGCAGCGACATGCCCATCGCCTCGGTCACGCACTGCATGGTGTTGGCGGTGTACAGCCCCTGGCACGAGCCCTCGCCGGGGCAGGCCCGGATCTCGAGCTCGGCCATCTCCTCGTCGGAGATCTCGCCGCGCTGGTAGCGCCCGACGGCCTCAAAGGTGTCGCGCACCAGCGACAGCCTCTTGCCGCGGTAGTTGCCCGAGTGCATCGGGCCGGCGGTGACCATGATGGCCGGGATGTCCAGCCGCCCCGCGGCCATGAGCATCCCCGGCGTGATCTTGTCGCAGTCCGTCAGCAGGACGATGCCGTCGAGGGCGTGCGCCTCGACCATCGACTCGACGACGTCGGCGATCAGCTCGCGCGACGGCAGCGAGTAGAACATGCCCTTGTGGCCCATGGCGATGCCGTCGCAGATGGCGGGGACGCCGAAGTTGAAGGGCACGCCGCCGCCCGCGGCGATGCCGTGCTCGACGGAGCGCGCCAGCCGCTGCAGGCCGATGTGGCCGGGCACGATGTCGGTGTACGCGTTGGCGATGCCGATGAACGGCTTGTCCATCTGGGCGCGGGTGATACCGCAGGCGTGCAGCAGCGCGCGTGACGCTGCGTTGCCGAGACCCTTCTTGGCGCGGTCGCTACGCATGGTCGATCCCTCCGGATGCAACGCTGTCGCCCGATACTGAGAACGCCCCTCGTCCCGGCGAACCCTGGTTCGCAAAGGGACGAGAGGCGTGAAGGCTCCCGTGGTACCACCCTGATTCCGCCGGCTCGCGTGGCGAGCCGCCCGGCGCTCATTGGACGGGGTAACGACCGTCACTCGGCGGCGCTTACTGGCTTTCGGCGTCGCGGCTCGGGGGCGACGTTCGGAGACCGGGGCGTGCCCGGTGCTTCGGAGCGCGATCACCGGCTCTCAACTCGCCACCGGCTCTCTGTCGATCGCGCCGACCGCCTACTCCTCCCCGTCGGAGCCTGTTGGTCCATCGACAAGTTTGCGCCAGCATAGCACACGCGCCCGCGGCGCGTCAAGGGGGCGATGGCTCTCACGGCAGCCTGCAGATTCGTGTGCCTGGCACGAGGACACGATAGGCCTAACGACCGGGGGGAGGGCTCTTCCCTGCAAGACAACCGCCCGTAGATCGCTCGCTGCGCTCGCGGGCCGCGGCACGCAACGGCGGACGGCAGACGACCGGGCGGGCTAGGAAGCCCGCCCCTCCTGACGGCACGGGGCGCCGCCCATGGCGGCCGGCGTCTCAGGCACACGGTCTTCCCGCGCTTGCCTCGCGCCAACTCGGCGCACGGGCGCACGAATCTGGATGCTGCCGGCGAGGGCTCTCACTCGAACCGCACCACCCGCGTCGTCTGCGCGGGCATGCTCAGGCGCAGGACGCCGTCCGTCATGCTCGGCGACTCGCCGGTGAGGAGCGCGTTCGCGTGAGCTGAGGCGATCGCACTGAGCGCCTCGGGCGCGAGTGGGATCGCCGCCTCGCGGTCCGTCTCGCCCGTGTTCCTGATCGTCAGGAACATGGGGCCGCCGTCGCGCGGGCCGAAGCGCTCGATGGCGATCTCGGGGTCCTCGCACCTCGCCAGCGTCACCGGCTCCCAGCCCGCCTCGTTCAGCGCGTCGAAGATCGGCCAGTAGCGAGCGTGCAGATCGGCGCCCAGATCGGGCTGTCCGGCTCTCGCGAGGAACTTGGCCAGGAAGGGGTAGAAGCCGTGGAGCAGGCACACGTCCATGAAGTGCGCGGCGTGCCCGACGACTTCTGCCTGGGTGGGGTCCTCGCGGAAGGCGAAGCAGTCCACCGCCGCGACGGGCCGCTGGCCGGCCATGGCGCGCCGGTAGCTGAACTCGGCATCGCCCCAGTTGAAGCGCGGCTCGGTGCACTCGAAGGGCAGCAGGCCCAGGAACGGGAAGCCGAAGCTCGCCGGGCCCTCCGCCACGCAGTTGGCGCTCATGATCGAGTCCGGCCGCTCGGCCGCCAGCCACGCCTGCAGCTCGCGCAGGTACTCCACGTACGTGGTGAAGACCGGCACCCCCGGCTCGAAGGTGTTCGGGCTGTAGCTGAGCGGGAAGTCGGCGAGGGCGAAGCGCTCGCGCGTGTAGTCGTTGAAGTAGCCCTCGGCGAAGAAGTTGTCCATCTGCACCGAGTGCAGGCGCCCCTCGAAGCGGTCGGCCAGCTCGAAGGCGGTCGCGATCCAGCGCAGGTAGGTCTGCCCGCGCCCGTCCGGGATCTCCGGGTCGCAGTTCAGCGGCAGCCGCGCCGTCCACGAGTCCGGCCGCCACGATGCCACCATCTGCTGCGAGACGCACACGTCCCCGTTGGTCTCAGTCAGCGCGCAATGTATCGCCGCGCGCTGGGCGTCACCGTACAGGCCCCGGCGCTCCAGCCGATCGTCTCGCTCGGCCAGCGCCCGCTCGTACGATGGCGGGGCGCCGTCGGAACTGCTCGAGCCCGGCTCGTCCGCCCACGGGAGCGTGTAGAGGGCGAGCATCAGGCCCGTGCGGCGCTGGAAGTCGTAGGCCTTCTGTGCCGCGGGCTCGTGCCACAGCAGGCCGTGCTGCATAACGCCGTAGTGGAAGGCCTCGGCCACGTCCTCGCGCGGCGTCTGGTAGTAGGCGTTGGGCATGGTGCGCATCGGTTCGCCGAAGCAGGTGCGCACCGCGAAGGCCCGAGGGTGGAGCCGCTGATAGGCGTCGAGCGCGGCCCGGAAGCCCCATGCGGGGTCGAAGTGGAAGATGATGGCGTGCAGCCGCGCCTCGGACGGTGGATCGGTGGCCGGCGACAGCCCGAGATGCCACACGAGCCGCAGCTCCCGGGCGCCCGCGTCGTACTCGGTGTGCGACACGCACGGCATGTCCGGCGGCACGCCCATCGCCAGCCCGTCGTCGGGCGTGGTGACGCAGCCGAACGGGTAGACGCCCATGGGCAGCTCGCCGGTCTCGTCCGCCGAGACGGTGTTGGCGTAGATGGCATTGCCCTCGGCCAAGCGCGCGGCGCGCACGTCGTCGTGCCAGGTCACCGGCCCGTCCGGCATGGACACCGCGAGGCCCAGGTCGATGGCCCGGTCGCGCCCGGAGGCGTCGGCGACCGCGATCTCCGCCGCGACTGCGAGCACCGGCCCGGCCACCGGTCGCCGGTCAATGTTCACGGTCAGGTCGCCGACGGTGATCTGCTCGCGCATCTCCCGCGGGCCGTCGGGGTCGAGCTCCAGTGGCTCGGATTGTGGCGCCATCGCCTGCGGCTCAGGCGTCAGTGACACGTCGGCGATCTCCAGCGTCGCGGGCAGGTCGCCCTTCACGCCGCCGCGCTGGTAGAAGGCCACGCGCAGCTCGTCGGCGCCCTCGGGCGCGACGACGACGCGCGTGATGCGCCGGAAGCTGTGCAGCGTGAGGTCGATGCGGCGCTCCTCGGGAACCCCGAGCATCTCGCCCCCCTGTAACCATTCGAGGCGCGCGGCCGCATAGGGGAAGGCGGAGCCGGCGCCGACGAAGCCCTGGGAGTGGCGGGCCAGGAACGAGAGGTAGTAGCGGCCGCCGGGTAGTAGCGGCCGCCGGTCTCGACCGGCACGGCATGCAACCGCAGCCCGGCGACCTCGCCGCGCCCGCGGCTGGTCACGCGCAGCACGCGGCCGGGCACGGCCTGGTCATCGCCGAGCTCGACGCCGCCGACCTCCTGCATCGGCGGCTGCTCGAAGCGCCCGTCGGCGAGCAGGTTGGGCTCGGTCGGGACCTCGTCCAGGAGGCGGACTCGCACGCGCATTGTGTCCGGCTGGACGGAGCAGGCGGCGAGGGCGGCGAGCATGACGGCCAGCGGCCGGGCTCTCATCTATC
>JALGUI010000260.1 GCA_029820915.1 Candidatus Zipacnadia bacterium
GCGCCGGTGAAGATGAGGCGCCCTCCCGCGCGCACCCACTCGGCCAGCGCCTCGATGTGCTCGTCGGCCAGACACGAGGCGACCGGCGCGACGAGCACCGTGAAGCGCGACAGATGCTCGGCGTCAAGCTGATGCTCCTCGAGCGCCGCGAACGGGATGTGCGCGTCCATCAGTGCCCACATCGTGGGCCGCGGGAAGCGGTTGTAGACGCTCGCGAAGTCCACGCTGTGGCGCGACAGCAGCAGCCCCACGTCCGCCCAGCGCGTCGCGCCGCGGTACAGGTCCGCGTGTTCCTGCAGAAACTGCAGTCCGGCGACCAGCGCATCACGCCCGGAGGTGTCGATGTCCCCCGCGGGCATCTCGAAGTCGGGGTTGCGGACGATGTTCTCGCCGTCCCGCTCGAACCGGACGTCGTCGAACCAGACGGTGCCCGAGGCGTTCCATAGGAAGGGCTCGACGTTCACCACCGCCGCGCCCACTGGTGCGACGATGTCATCGATGCGCATCTGCAGCCAGTCGTGCGTGCCTCCTTCGCCCCGGACGAAGAACTCGTACGGCGTGCCCTCGGGGGCGCGATGCTTCTCGTTGACGAAGGTCAGCCGCACGGCCGGCGCGTCGCCCCGGACGTCCTCGGTGCGGTAGCGGATCGAGAAGCTGAAGCGCTGGCCCGGCTCGACCTCCAGGAAGGGCTGGTGCGAGATGCCGATGCGCGCGATCTCGGGGGCTGAGAGCGCGGCGGCGGTAGAGCCTTCAACGCCCCCGCCCTCGTCGCGGATCCACCGCGTCCCGTCGGGCACCACGTAGCGGCTCGGCGCCCACCACTGCGCGGGCGCCTGGAAGATCAGCCCGTAGCCGACGATCCACGGCGAGGCGTTCCACGCCAGGCTGGTGCAGAGCTGGTCGTAGATCTGCGCGGGGGTCTGTAGCCGGCTGGTGTCGTCATCCTGCCAGGTGCCCAGGTAGTTCCAGACGGGCTTGCCGTCGGCGAGGCAGTGGCCGTAGGCCAGCTTGCAGGACATCTCGCGCGCGAGCTGGCGGCGGGACTCGGAGAACAGCAGGTCCTCGGCCTCGATCTGTTCCTGGACCGCGAGCACCCAGTTGTACTTGTACTGGGTGTTGGCGCACACCACCGTGCCGGGCAGCTCCTCGCGCACGCGCCGCCGGAACTCCTCGGTCGCGTCTCGCCAGGCGGTGTACCGCCAGTCCACCCAGTGGCCCCACAGGGGCTCCTCGGGCAGCGGGCAGCGCACGGCCTCGGGGTCGAGGCCCATGTCGCGAAGCGCATCGTCGCCGAGCTTCTCGCGGATGTGTGCGCGGAAGGCAACCTGGCAGCCGTCGCAGTAGCATGTGGCGCCCACGTCGGTGAAGTAGAACTCATTGTTGTCGAGCATGATGCCATCGACATCCAGGTCGCGCGCGATCTCGATCCCCAGGTCGATGGTGTAGTCGAGCGCCCCCGTGCTCGGGCAGAGCCACTCGGCGCCGTAGACGGTGACCACGCCGCCCTCGGCGTCCCGTTGCCACCACTCGGCGTGCTCACGGGCGAGAGTGCGCCAGGTCTCGTGGTGCCCCACGTGCATGATGCTCCAGTACATGAGCACCTTCATGCCCGCGGCGTGGTAGTCGTCGATAGCCGCGCGCATGAGGTCAGCCGGGTAGTTGGGCCGGATGTCCCCCGGCCCGGGGATGAAGATGACCGCGGTGAAGCCCCATTCCTTGAGCCGCGGGATCCATTCCTCGCGGTCCTCGATCATGGCGCTCACGCGCTCCGTGCTCCACGGCTGCATGATGCACGCGGCTTCGAGCCAGTCCTGGTAGGGCTCACTTGCGGGCACGAGCGCCTGCGCGTGGCAGGCTCCGGCGATTGACGTCAGGGCGGTCAGCATCATGGCTCCTCGCAGAATCGTCGGCACCTCCCGGTGCGGTCGCTGGGGCTCACTTCGCCGCGTGGGCCCGGCATCCTGCGGACGGCAGGTCTCGCGGCGCCGACCAGGGAAGACAGGCGCGATGCGAAGACTACGGGCCGCCAGCGATGGCGAGATCGTCAACATGACCTGGCAGCGGCTGGGCTGAGGCGCGAAGCGCCGCATTTCCCTACGCCGCGGTGCGAGGCGACCCGTGACGCCCAGAGGAGTCGAGCATCATGCTCACGCGACTGACTATGTGCCTGACGCCGGCGCTGATCGTGCTTGTGGCCGGCGCCGCGAGAGGAGAGCCCCAGATGCGGACCGCCGAACTCATCGGTGTCCCTATCCGCGCCATCACCTACGGCAACAGCCACGGCATCATCGCGCGCAGCCCCGAGGGCCGCGACGGGATGTTCTACATCGGCTACTACTCCACCACCGGCGGCGAGCTGGTCGGCTACCACGCCGACAGCGGCGAGCACGTGCGCCTCCGCCTCGGCTCCAGCGGCGGCTACGGCGGCTGCGTGGGCTCGGACGGCGCGCTCTACCTCGGCGGCGTCGGCCCGGGCGACCTCTACCGCTACGACCCGGCCACCGGGGAGCTGCAGGACCTGGGCGGCTCGCAGTTCGGCGCAAGCTACATCTGGGCCACCGCGGCTTCGCCGGACGGTAAGGTGTACTGTGCGTGCTACCCCACCTGCAGCGTCATTGAGTACGACATCGCCTCCGGCGAGATGCGCGACCTCGGGACGCTCAACCCCGAGAGGAAGTACGCGCGCTCGATCTGCGTGGACGACTCCGGCAAGGTGTGGGCGGGCGTCGGGATCGGCGCGCAGCTCTTCGTCATCGAGCCGGCCACCGGCGAGCGGCGCCAGGTGCTGCCCGAGCAGTACCTGGGCAACTCCTCGTGCTATGACCTGCAGGTCAGTGGCCGCTATGTGTTCGCCTCGGTGCTGCAGGACGCCGGACTGCTGGTCTTCGACGCTGAGAGCGAGGAAGTGGTGCGGCGGGTGCCCACGCCCGAGGACACCGTCTGGTGGATGAACTGCCATGGGGCGCCCGCGGGCGAGGCGTACTTCTTCGCCATCCCCGACGGTGACCTGTATCACTATGATGTCGAAGCCGACGAGCTGACGCTGCTCGCCGAGCACCTGGGTCAGTGCGAGCAGGTCGTGGACGGCCGGTTCGTACACGGTATCGATGACCAGGAGTACTTCCTCTACGACCTCGAGACCGGGGAGCACATCGAGAAGCGGGAGCTCGCGGAGGCGCGGGACGGCATGCGCGTCCAGACGCTCGCCGGCGACGCGAGCGGCAACATCTTCGGCTCCACATACATCAACCAGCACATGTTCGGCTACAGGCCCGACACGGGGCGGATCACCGACCTCGGCAAGGTCATTCGCGTGGGCGGGCAGGTGGACAGCATGCACGCGGGCCGCGACGGGCGCATCTACATGGGCGCCTATGTGCGGGCCACGCTGTCGATCTTCGATCCCTCACTCCCGTGGCGGCCCGGCATGAGTCGCGACAGCAACCCGCGCGAGCTGGGGGAGATCGGCCACGGCCAGTACCGCACCCGCGCCATCGCCCTCGGCCCCGATGACCGCATCTGGGTGGGCAGCATCCCCAGCTACAACTCCGGACCGACCGGCGCGTTCAGCGTCTGGGACCCGGAGAGCGGCGAGCACCGAAGCTGGCTCGACCTCGTGCCCGGCGGCGCGGTCGGCGCCATCGGCGTCGGCGAGCGCTACCTGTACTGCGCCGGTGGAGGGCGGTTCTTCGTCTGGGACCCGGTCGCCGAGGCGAAGGCCCTCGAGCTCGAGATGGCCGTCTCATCGCTGGCGGTCGCGCCCGACGGCACGGTGGTCATCAGCGCGGGCGACGAGATCGCGCTGTTCGACCCGGAGAGCCTCGAGGTCACGCAGACCACTACCTCGCCCATTGGCGCCATGACGAGCATGATCTGCGCGCCGGACGGGAACATCTATGGTGTCAGTGACGCCGCGGTGGCAATGGTCGAGCCGGGCACGTGGCAGGCGACGAAGATCGCCGACGAGGGCGGCAAGCTGCTGGCCGCCGACGCCGACAGCACTCTCTACTTCGCGCGCGGGGCGCAACTGTGGCGGCTGCGCGTGGCGGAGATGATTGAGCGCGGGGGGCAGTGAGGGAACTGCGGCGGTCACCGCTACGTCATACCAGCGACCGGGGCGCACGAGCGGTACGCGACGCCTGTCGGGGAAAGGGAAGAGCGATGAGGGGTCTGAGGATGCTGACGAGCGGTCGGCTCGGCATCGCCATGGCGGCGCTGCTGACCCTGGCGTTGCTGGCGGGCTGCGCGAGGGAGATGGCGCACGAGCCTGAGGCGATGTCGCTCGACCGAGGGAGATGGCGCACGAGCCTGAGGCGATGTCGCTCGACGAAGCGGTCGGCGGCGAGTACGCGGCCGAGGCCCCGATGCCTGAGATGGCGGCGCGCTCGATGGACGGCGTGCAGATCGCGGCCACCGGCGACACCGAGGTCGCGCTGTCCATGATCGCGGCGGCCGAGGCCGCCGGGGACCGCAAGGTCATCAAGACCGCCGAGCTCAACGTCGAGGTCGAGAACCTCGACGATGCCCAGAAGCGGGTCATCGCGCTGGTCGATCAGCGCGGGGGCTTCATCGGCT